>JAGQWW010000117.1 GCA_020436955.1 Saprospiraceae bacterium
GTGGTCATCCATGTATTGGATGAGTTTGCACAAATAATTTGCGGTCAGGTCGACCTTCAAGGTCCAGGACGCATTGGTATATCCAAAGGAGTAGGTGAAATTGGGCAGCCCGCTTATCATCATGCCCTTATACACCATCGAATCTGCAATAGCAAAGGGTTGCCCGTCAACGGAAATAGATGCTCCGCCTAACAGTTGCATTTTCAAACCGGTAGCAAGGACAATGATGTCGGCATCAATTTGTGTCCCTTCTTCCATGCTTATTCCAGCCTGGTTAAATGCTTTGATTTGGCCTGTTACTACACCCGCTTTACCATCACTAATGGCTTTAAAAAGGTCACCATCGGGAACTACACAAAGCCTTTCTTTCCAGGGATTGTATCTGGGATTGAAATGTTTATCAACGGGATAGCCCTCGGGGAGTTGTTTTGCTGCCAGCTTCATGAAAAAGTTCTTCATGAAGTTGGGAAACAACATAGACAGATTGAAGGAGACGACTTGAAAAAGGATGTTCTTGACGCGGGTAATTTTAAAGGCCCATGTCAAGGGCATCCATTTTTGCATGGTGAGGTAAGAGCCTGTCATGTTGGGCAAAGTAACCACATAGGTAGGGGAGCGTTGTATCATGGTGATATGCCCGGCCCCTTGTTGTGCCATACTTGGTACCAGGGTGACAGCAGTAGCGCCACTACCGACTACTGCCACTTTCTTACCTTGATAATCCAGATCCTTTGGCCAGAATTGCGGTTGGATAATTGTTCCTTTAAAAGTCTCTTCTCCTTCAAAAGGTGGGCGATAAGCTTCTTTATAATTATAATAGCCTGTGCAAATACTTAAAAACTGACTGCTTATTTGAATTGTCCCTTCCTTGGTTGCGACCTTCAGTTCCCAGTGGTTGTCTTCGCTAGACCAATTGCAAGCTGTCATTTTGTGCCCGAAGTGGATATATTGATCCAGCTGATTTTCTTCAACCGTTTCTTTCAGATATTGTTTGATGTTTTCCCCACTTGACAAGGGCTGAGCATCGGTCCAGGGTTTGAAGCGATACCCAAATGTAAACATATCCGAATCGGAGCGCACTCCCGGATAATTAAACAAGGACCAGGTGCCTCCAATGGCATCTCTTGCTTCCAGAATGGCGATGCTTTTTCGCGGACATTTTTTTCTTAACCAATAGGCATTACCAATACCGGAAATACCGGCTCCAACAATGATGATGTCATAATGGGTTTGCTGCATGGTTGTTTTAATCTGAATTTACAGGTTTATTTTAAAACCAATTACTCCGGTTTTACCCAAAATTGATTCGGATTGTTCGTCTTATAGGTGGTCACTGAGGTCCCTGAAGTCTCATAAGTCTTATTGGATATTTTTGGAAGTTGATTGTATCCATCCAAAGGAATCAATTCTACATATTGTCGGGTCTTACCTTTAAAAAGGGTTTCATAATCGTATTCACTTCGCAAAGGGCAGCTAAATCGATAAAGGTTTTTAGCCATGTATTCAAACAGATAATTCTCCTTCACCACAGATGCTTTATGATTCCAATTGGCATCCGGATTTACTATTAGCATTTCCCCTTTAATCAACCGTTCGCGTACTTCATCCAGTCCCAACAAGGTTCCTTTTTCATCCATGATATAAGCATCATTGGTAGGGTCAATCCATATCCATTTGTCCAAATCGTTGGAATAGACCATGTTTATCACATGACAATCATTGAAAACGGAATCTTTGGGCATGCAGGTAACAAATCTGGATCGTATACCCAATGCCAGATAACACTCATTCAAAACAGTTGCAAGGCCCCTGCAATTTAATCCCCTTTCATCCTTTTTACATTCGGCAATCATGCTCATGGCATTTTTTACCACCGGGTTTTCATGATTGCCATCGTGCGGAATGATATTATGGACCCAATGTAAAAGGTTCAAGATGCGTGAAATTTCATTGCCTCCTCCGGCAATCGAATCCAGGTTAAAGGCCTTTCGGAGCATTTGCAATTCTGTAGCAGAGGAATCCTGATAAGTAAAAGGGGGAATAGCGGTATGATCTTCAAAATTATAAGCTTCCGCTTGTTTTAAAATATCCAGATAAGAAGGTGCATATTGAATGCGCGTATATGCTGAATCTTTTCCATTCAAAAGTATGATGAAGTCATAAATGGAATCCGGATGAATTTTGAATCCGATAGAATCTTTATCGGTATAAAAAACTACCCAATCGCCCAGTTTGTCTGATTCGTATACATCCGGATTGTATTCCGGCATGATGGTCCATGAATTTTCATAGAAGTCCTTACCATCTCGTACATTGACCAGGTCTGAAGTCGCAGCAATGATTGGGATGTTTTGGGCAGACAATTGAACAGCAATCATTACGAAGCATAGAAAGGGTAAGATATATCTGACTTGCATATTTTGAAGTTTGAACCCGGAAAAAAATTTGAATGAACAGCAATAGAAATTTCAGCCAAAAGATAATTACAAAAATCATCCTGTACAAAGTAATTTAAGCGCAATCCTCAATGACCCAATTAATTGGTAGGCCGAGTCATCGTTCAAACCCCATGCTTTTATAATACTCCAGCAAAGCTTGTTTCCTTTGTTTATCCAAACCATGCCATCGGATACCTTGTATGGCTCCTTCCAGCGCATATAGCATATTGATACAGGCGCCACTGTTTTCCAATTTGGAGATTTTGAGCAGCGCCTTTTCGCTTCCAATTGCTTCCAAATCCTGAAGGTTATGAATACCTACTTTGGTAAGCTTTTCAGCCAGCGTTTTTCCGATATTGGGTAGGGCAGTAAGGTTATTCATAGGGCAATTTTTATATTAATTGAAAGATGGATTATTTTTAAAAATGGCCGTTTTGGAGCTGCTTTTTAAGACTTGTGCATAGATTTTTACTTATTTACCGTCCTTTTCTCCAGACATTTCCCATTTTTATCCAAAATCACCATAAATACTTCTTCACGCTCCAGGCCCGGTAAGGTGTAATTTTTTTTGCTTTCCAAAAGGGTAGTATAATATGGCACCTTGTTTAAATAGTCATAAGGATTTTCAATTTCAGTCGCTTTAAAAAGGAGGACTTGAACGGTTTGGTCAAATTCATTTTTAAACTTAAAGCTCGTTTGTGCTTGCTGCGGAACTTTGTTATTAAGCAAATGAAAATCCACTGCCTTTAAACGGTCCTTTTCAAATATATGTCCCGAAATTAACCCATAATCTGCATCTGTTTGATGACGATAAGCATTCAAATGGGTTTGGCTAAGGGTCAAAGGGTCAATTTTATACTCCTTTTTTAAGATAGAAGCCATCCACGATTTTCCATTTGCAGTTGGATTTTCCAGAATGTGGTCGATACCGGCCAATACCAGCACTTTTGCCTTTGGGTCGGATTCGATGGTCTTTTGTATCAGATTATGCGCCTGGCCTTTTTCCCGATCCTGGGTTTCATCCGTATTTTCATAGGCAACAAAGGTAAAACCAAGGGATTTTGCTTTGCGGATGAGGTCTGCATACAATTGCTCATTGGTATAAAACCCTGTTTGTAAGGTAAGGTATCCTCCTTCCTCATTCAATAAAGTATCGTGGCCCTCTTGTAAAGCCTCCAGGGCCAGATACCGGTATCCAAGCGCTTTCAATGGCTCTAATAAATCCAGTACCAGCAATCTGTGATTGGGATAAAAATGGTTTTCATTTATCAGCAGGAATTGATGGCGATTAGCTTCTGCAAGGATGGTTTCCAAGGCAGCGTTCCCTGTTTGAAGGTTGTTAGCAATGGTCTCGGTTAGGTCTTCATCGAGGGTAAATTTGGCCTCATATGCATGGAGGTATTCCTTGTAATAACTGTTGTCACCCAGAAAAGAGGAAAAAGTAAGTGCCATTTGCAATTTGGTCCAATCCTCTTGTTTGTTATAGGTTGGGAATTCGGTGATTTCATTTAGAGCAGCATAAAATTTATTTGAATGCTGGTACTTGTTTACAATATCGATTACGGTAATAATTTCCTTCTTGTAATCAGGCCCAACTTCCAGACTTTTCATCATTTGTTGCATATCAGCTTCCAGATTTCTTTTAGTCGCAATGGAGATGGGATTGCCTACAAATCGAAAGGCCTGATCGTTAATAGTGGTATCTAAAATTACAAGTGGAGCAGGATAGGCTTGAACCTTATTTTCAGGTATTATCAGGAAATACTCATNCGGAGGATTTTGAGTTGTTCCATAGACCAGGACTTCCCCTTTTAGGTCAAATTTCTTTTTTCTAATTTCCTTTTTTAATTCCTTTACATCAGTCGCATAAACAATGTCAGCAGGAGTATTGATGTACAATTCAAGGGAATCGTTGACCACATGTATATTGTAATTTCTTATGTATCTATTTTGCTCGAAATAGGGACTCACAGAAGGGGTACAAGAAAGGAAAAAAGCGCTAAGGGTTAGGATCCATAAATACTTCATAATCTTCTAAGGGGTTTTTTATGATGGTTATATGGAAGTAGAAGTAAAATGAATCGATTATAAGATGGTTGCCTTGAAGCTTAAGGTTTTTCACTAAATAAGCATGATTCTTACCTCCATATTTACTCCTTGTTGCATTCCCTTTGCAAAGCTTGATACAAAGGTTCCATCTCCTCCAAAATACCCTGGAAAAACTGCTTTTCCCTTTCTCGCATGATGATAAAAAACATCAAATCATCCTGGTACTGTCTGAAATACTTTGAACCTGGGTCCAATTGCCAATTATTGATGGGAAGCGATTCAATAATTTCAGGACCAAGAGCCGCTTTGGCATAATCAGCATATTGGAATCCCATTTCGATCCAACTTTCATACTCAAATGCTTTTTGCAAAGTTTTGGATCGATTTAACTCAAGTTGGTAGAGATAATTGTCCAGCGCTGCATAATAGCGGATAAGCCTGTTTTTCAGCGAATCGTTGGTAAGTAAGTGTAGTTTTCCGGTTGATAAAATATCTGTAATGGTGGCTTTGCTAGGTACAAAAGCGTTGGTCCGATAGGCTTTAATGTATTCGTTGATGAAATATTCCTTGTCCTTTTGGGTATTGGGCAATTCCAGCAAAATATTTTTACTTATCCTGATTTTTTCTTCGGACTCCTGGTAGAGTTTGGCAATATTTTTCTGGTCCAGCTCAAAGTCATCTACCAATTTGCAATAATATTCTGATGCCGTTTGCTGATTCTTACGTTTGTCGTTCCAATTATTGATGAAAAGTGCAATGAGTATCCCCAGTACTACGAGTAGTATCTCACCAGATGCATAAACCAAGTATTTCCCAATTCTATGTTGGTCCAAAAGAGATTGCCGAATGTTTCTAAAAAATTTAAGCATGTTCTAAAGCTGACAAGTTTTGGACACCTGGTACTCCAGCATATTTAATCCAGAAAGCAGTAAAGCTTAAAGGAAAATATTTTTCCTGCTTTTTCTAAGCTTCTGCAGATTCATCCAATGGCTCCAGGGCTAATCTCAAACAAGCAAAAGCCATCAAAATAGTAACCACACCAAATCCCTTCTCAAAGGTAGTCTTGGCTAAAATGTTTCCAACAGTATTCAGCAGGAAGAGTGCTACGAGTATCCAGAGCAGAATTCTGGATATTTTCAAAACCAGCGGGGAAGCAGAAATTTTCCTGGAACGGATGGCTACAATTAAAAGACAAAAGGTTATGGTTAGCAAGGAGATGATTTCAAATTTGAGGAGTTCATCACTGGTTTCCATTCGACCACCCCAAAGGAAGTCAACGGGTGCATAATCAAAAATTACAATTCCGATGATGATAGCAAGGTGGAAAAGCGTAAATAAACTGAATAGCGCGACACTGAGTTGAACAGCCCGTTCAAAGCTAATAAGGTTTTTCATTGTAAGGTTTTACATGATTTTATTAGAAACGATTGTAGGCAAAGGTGTTGATTGCCTATGTTTTCAATGTAACGGGTAGTTTATTTATAGATGTATCGTTCGATACGATGATGCAAAATAAGGAAATATTTAAATTCTATAAGTGCTGCTGACGGTGGTAAAAGGAAAGGGCTGGATTAAACTGCAGGGCTGTTTATGAAAAACTAGGTTATGTTTTTTGCTTGTTAAGCGAAATTCTTGCTAGCATCTAGATGTAAGTAACTATTGATTTTTTTAAATCAATTCTTATCTGCCCAATATTGTTCAATTTGATTTAATCCGTTTTTGATTTGATGGGTAGTACCGGTGCATATGCTGGTTGAAAAATGTTTTCCCGGTAAGGTAACTAGCGGAAGGTCTGAATGAGGGAAGTAATATGGTTTTTTCGGCATAAAATTATATCCATATAAAATGTAAGATTCTCCTTTCTCAAAATGGTAGCCACAAGCACTATCTAAAATATTTGTTACCACCTCAACCCGTTCTAAAACTTCCATGTTTTTAATTCTTCGGGTTACTTCAAAGTAAACCAAATTAACTTGATGCTGTATCTCTATAGAATCTTTACTTTCTACATAATAACCATCTTCATTTAATTCAATTTTTGGGATCCAAATCCATTTATAGATGTATTGGATATCAGTAACTTTTCCAATAAAAATAACATCTGCATCCTCATAATCTTCTATATAAGTATGTGGACTACAGGAGCATGCAAAAAGTGAATTCTGGTAAAAATTAAATAGGACGAAAAAGAGGAATAGAGATTTAAAAAGTTTCATGGCTTCTGTTTTAGTATTCGAATATTGTTTCCATGGCAAAACCAAAAATTGGGAAAGGAAAACAAGATAGTAAGGAAGTATTACACTGATAAAGATTTTTAGGTCTGAGCACTATCACCCAATTAGGGTGAATAACAATTAAAAATAATGTTGAAAAAACGAATGCTCGGGATTTGTTCGACCAATTAAACTAATATTCTTTTAAAAGGATATTAGTTGGGTGCTTACAGGGTTCCAGTCAACTCAACTCCGGACCGTATCGCTCCTTCCAATACTTCCAGGTTGATGTCCTTTAGGGCCTTAAATTTTATACAATAGCCAGTAACTTTTGCTTTTCCTATTGTGGTGGCAAATGTATTGGGTAAGTAATTTTTATCTTCCAATCCCATGATATACAAGGAGATGCCGGTAGTATTGGCGCTAATGCCAATTTGGTAAAATTCTCTGGTTTTTCCATTGGCGTAGGTCTGGGTTTGGGAGCCGAAACCAATGTTTGGATTAGATACTACTTTCCCGTTCTCATCTTTTCCATCCAGAAACCACAATTTGCTTTCAGGCATGATTTGGACAATCATCTGTTGCAGCGATTCCATGTCATTCCTTTTTGAAA
>JAGQWW010000118.1 GCA_020436955.1 Saprospiraceae bacterium
TTTGTCCATACCGACGGCTGCCTGGATTTTTCCTGCCGCATTTGTGATAAAAAAGACTGCAAAGTCCGCCAGCATCCTTTCAAGCAAAAGATAGACTGGAACCTAAAGAATGTACTCAGCAACGAAAAGCATTCTTTGGAGGCGTGATGGGGGGTGCGGAATGCGTGATGCGGTTTGCGTGATGCGGGGTCCGTGATGCGGTTTGCGGAATGCGGTTTGCGTTCACGGTTCCAGCAACCAGCAACCAGCATCCAAAATGTCACCTTCCTTCTTTCAAATAGTCATCCCAGATATCGTTTAATACCTTTTCGGGGGAGCGATTATCATTTTCGTAGGGTAAGAAATAGAGGATATCCGGGCCAGTATTTATTTTCTTTTTGTCTGCCGGTTGAGAGATGATGCCCCAGTATCGATCCTCCTGACCATATACCATGATGTACAATTGGAAGAGGTGGATATTGTATTTTGTTCCTTCGAGCTCTTTTGGTTGGCTGGTGAATAATTGTATACCCTGGTAGTCGAGGCCATCTTCTACTGAACCATAATACTTGAGATAAAAGGGTAGGAAATCTTCCTGTTTTCGGTATTTGGCGGGTAGGCCAAAGAGATTATCGTCTGTTTGCAAGGATTTTAAAAAGTAAATCCATTCCACTGAATCACGGCGTACTTTTTCTATGGAGGTTCGGGAGACTTTTTCTCCAAACACTGCAAAAGTAGGTAAGAGTGCAGCCAGAATTTCAGGATTGGCTTTTGATTCAATGGCACGAAGGGTATTTACCATTTCAGCAGTTTTGCCGGTATTTTTAAAAATGCTGCCGCATAGGTAATACAAGGTCTGATAGCTTGGGTCCTCTCCTAAGATCATAGTGTCGGACCAAACAACTTCATCCGCACATTGCCTGGCGGTCAAAATGAATTTTTCCCTGTATTTGTTTAAAGCCCCTTTTTCTAGTTCGACATCCTGGGTAATAGCAAAAAACACCAGGGCAATTTGGTGCTGAAAGACAGGATGGTCCCACAAGGTCATCAGTGAGTCCAGATAGGAAATGGAAAGGATAGTATTTTCTGCAAATGGTTGGAAAAGGACATAAAGACCTTCTACATCAAAAGCATCATCAGGGAAGTCCTTGGCTAATTGGAAAAACAATGGTTTGCCTCTGACATCCTCGGTCCAGGTCAAGGTGGTTAGTAGATCTACTTTGTCTTCGGCAGAAAGGCTTGGATACAATTCCTTCAGGAAATCCATGGTTCCTACATCCTGCGTGGTTTCCAATTTTTCAAAAAGAACTTCTTTGATGCTACGTGTTCCGATGGTGTCATTTTCAAACTCCTGGCTGAATAAGGTATAGATTTGTGGCAGGTCCTCTTCTTGTAAGCTTACAAATTCTGCTGTTTCCTTAGCATAAAGGACAAGTGAATCGTTTGTTCCAAGCAGGTCATTCAACCACAATTTCCCCTTGGTCTCATACACGGAAGCGTCAAAGGTGTGCTGTTGAAATTGTATGTTTTGTAAGATGGGATCGAGTGTATTGGTTGACAACAATTTTTCAGGAAGACTCACCAAAATTTCATGGTAACCCCGGCCATCCATGGTCAGGATAGAAAGACTGGCATTGCCGGTTCCCGGATACACAAAAACAGATTGAATAGCCGGAAAACCCATAAACGTGGTATCAACTGAATACAAAATTTCAAAGCCTGAATTTTCAAGGTCGCTGAGGCTATTGCGCATATCATCTTCATCGAGAAAAGAGGCATATCGATGCAAATTACCCTTGGAAACAAAAATGGATATTCCAGACAGGGTATCAATGCTGCCATAGGAGGTGCTGTACTCGACCGGGAAAGAAAAACGGTCACCATCCATGCTTAGCAGCCCCGGAGGTGATGGCAAAGGAATATTGATGCCTAATTCAGGTATGGAAACCGGTGTTACCGGCCCAAGAGTGATGGGTCTCAATTCCAATTGTCCGGCCCATTGGTCAAAGAATCCTGGTCGTGCCGGATTGCCGGGTGCCGGCACCGCCATCAACATATAGGTCCTGTTGCCCTGGTATCCGGTCCAGAAATGGAATTTTAAATTATTAAAGTTGATTTCAATTTTTTTAAAAGCAATACCATCCAGCAAGACATCAGTTACCTTAGGATTGAGGTCATTGTATCGATTGGACAGGTCATTTACCTGGCTTTCAAAAAAGAGATCATTGTCTACCACCCCTACTCCGATAGGATAATCGAAGTATCTGGCCAAATAAGTATGACCTTCTTCCAGATCCTTGGCCATATATATTTTTGCTTCAATCATCTGTCCGGTTGCCACATCGTAGGGAAGTTCCAGATTTTGAAAAGTAGGTACTTGTGGAAAAGGGATAGAAAATCCACCTGCTGTGGAAGTAAATCGTTCCCAATTGGTCTCCTGGGGTGGGGTTATCACGATTGAAGAGAAAAAGCGGTTCACGCTTTCCCCTTCAATGTCTTCTTTTTTGCCCTCTACCAGGAAATAAAACAAGGTGTTTTTTTCCAGGAAGAGCGCCATCTTTTCATAGACGTCTTCTTCAATTTGAAGGGTGATCGTTACCCCTTTGTAAGCGCCGCTTGTAATGTCCTGCATATCAAGCTTGTTGTCCATTGGATGTTTTTCCGGTTTTCTTTTAAACAACCAATCTCTTATGGTAGAGGTAAATACATCCGTTTTGCTTATGCCGGTGTTGATGATAGGGAATAGACTACTTCTGGCTGAATACACTACACGGGTCGGAATGTCAAAATAATAATAGGCTTCTCTCGTGATCCTTTCTCCCAACACACCCGGAGACACCTTAAAGGGAAGGCCAGGTGTTGCAAATTGGTATCCGTCCTTTATATTATTGGTTAATCGCCAGGTAGGAGCAACCGTTACCGTAGGCTTTGGCTCAGCAGGTCCGTTAAATGTTGCCGGTACTTTTTCCACCGTAAACCCCTTAGCCTGCAGCAGTTTGATTAATCCTTCCTTCCCGGGCAGATGTGCCGCGCCTACAGCTATAAAAGTGCTGTGGTGATGCATCAGTGGCAATAGGTTTTTGACCATGTTTTTGTTGCGACCGTTTAAAAATTCGTAGTCATAGTCACTGTAGTGCTCATCTGCAATGGAATAAGCCGCGATAGAGTCCAGATTGCCTGTACGATAAAACTCGAGGAGGCGAAGCATATTTGCTTCTTCTTGCGCTTCATTGCCGGCTTGTGCTGCCTGGTAATTGATTTCGAATTCACGGAAATAGGCTTCGACGAGGTGATTGACGTCTCTTTCATATTCTAAACCGTAGAGTGGTTTTCCTTGGAGGTAAGCCCTTTTAAAAAGATAAAAATCCAATTCTTCTTCGCGGTCCTCTTCAAAATATAGCTCTTGATCCTCACTAAGGAGGGCTTCTATATTTTGTGGCTCTTTGACGTCCAGATTTTCAATGCGGAGGCCGATCTTTTCCATCAGGGCCTTATTGATTTTCCGATAGGTATATTCAGGTAGGGTGTTTTTTAGGACGTTGGTAGTATCGCCATATTCGAATAGTTGTAATAGTTGGCAAATGGATGAGTCGATGCGCATTTCACTGGCAAATGCTTCACAAGCATCCAACTTGACCAAAACTGAATCGCTGAACTCAAACACGCGATTGTCGCGCAGGTGCATGGTGCCAAACAAATAAGAAGGTTGGGACAATCCATTACCACTAATTTTCCACAGCAAGGCATAATTCTCTTTTCCAGCCTGCCCCGCCAGCGGTAGCTGCAAGAGGACCAGAAAAAAGGCAAAAAATGCCATTTTATATTTCATCATACAAGTAATCGTAAAAGGGATTTTTTAAAAAGCAAAATACAATTAAAAAGGAGATGGTGCAGGGGGAAAATGTTGGGTGTATTACTAAATATCTTATTGTTTCATTTTAGGTGAGTAGATTTTGTACCTTGTATGAAACTAAAACCTAATAGCCTATGCAAAACCAATACATCCTTTCTATCCTTTTTCAGGTTCTTTTTGTTTCAATTGGATACAATCAAACAGAAAAACTGGAAGTTTCAGTTGATAATCGGTATGAAAACTACCATGTCCTTGAATCCTATGGGGATGATTTTTTATTAGCTGGTGGTCATCAGATATGCAATTATCCTTTTGTCGAAAGACTGAATCAAGATTTGGAAAGAAAATGGTTTGTTAGCTATTTTGGCTATTCAACCATAACACATGTGGGCATTTTGCCAGATAGTAGTATCCTGTTTGCATATAAATCCTGTTGTGGAGAGCTCCCTGAAATAGATATGGGAATTGATGTGGTAAAACTGAATGCCGATGGAACTGAAAACAAACATGTAAGCCTAAATATGCCTTATGCAGCGCTGAGTTATGGCATGGTAGGCGATTCAATTTTTGTTGTAAGTGGAAATGATTCCATTTGGGTGTTTGACACCGATTTGGATATGCAATACAGGTTTAAGTACAATACGCCATTTAGTTCCCTTTTCACCATCAATGACAAAGGGTATATCGGAATGATCATTAATAATCGAATTCGGTTTTTTGATGGTGCTTTTCAAAATGACTTTGATATGCCAACCACTCCCGGTCTAAAGATTTATAACTCAGATACCGATGTTTTCCTTTATGATACAAGTTTACTCATGCGGTATGATGATGTGCTTCGGTCCTTTAGAACGATGCAAATGGTCAATGGGATTCAGGTTCGTACTCTACGTCAGCAAGGGGACAACTTATTGCTTGGGGCTACCGCAGGGATTGATTTTAATGTATTGATGCGATTACATGTGGATGGAGGTATGATGGAACAAATAAATGCAATACAGAAGAGTCTGGTGAGTTGGGAAAATGTAATTACGTTGGATGGAAATAATTTTTACACCGGAAAAATGCATCAACCTGAACTTGATATTTATTCTATTGATATCGATGCTCCCTTTTTATACAGGGCACCCGAACAGAAGACAATTGAAAGGCCAGAATCAGATCTTTCAATCCAAGCAATAGATTTTATTCAAATACCCATTTTAGAGCTTACGCATACGGTGGGGAACACCAATGTTTTTGCTCCTTTGACAAGGGATTCGGGCAGTATAGAAATTGTGTTTCAAAATTTAGGAGCAGATACCATTACCGAATTTGAATTAGCAGGTCAGGGTAGTTTTATAATGTATTGTGGAGATAGTAGAATCGTGAAAGAATTTAAAGATATGAAAATACCACCCGGTGAGATCTTCAAAGACACCCTGATGTGGCGGCCGGATTTTGAATATTATTTTGCTGTAGGAGAGGTGCCAATGCTGGATTTTTGTTTTTTCACTCTTTTAAACAATAAATTCGATAAGGACCCCTCCAATGATAGTGTTTGTGATTGGATGCAGTTCCTCGTCCCCACCCACGAACCAGACATCAGCGACCAATTCAAAGTGTATCCCAATCCTGCAGCAGAGCAAATCACTATTCAATATGAGAGCCATGGAGCTTTTACCATTGAATTGATAAATAGCCTGGGGCAGGTTGTTTACAAAGGAAAGGTCCAAAATGTGGATACTTATCATTGGGAGAGAACCAATGAGCCTCCCGGGATGTACCATTTAAAAATGAAATCCGACAAAGGGACCGGGACCTTCAATCTGGTGTTACAATAAATCATGGCGACCACAACACCGAACCCTGTGCTGATTGAATGGTGTATTGGTCATCCTCTTTTTGCATGGTTACATTGTCAAAAATGACTTTGCCTCTGATGGTTCCCTTTTCAAAAGGCAAGGTTAGTTTGTCGATGTTGTATTGACCGTCCTTGTTTTTGAAGAGGTTGGCAGCAAATGCTCCTACGTCAATGGAAACACTTTCTCCACCCGGAGGCGCTACCAAAAGGATGGCACCATCAGATTGAAGATTAATAATGCGGTCGGCATTGTCGTATGATCCATAGAGTTGAAAAGTCTTAAGGTTTTCAAAACCGTCCGTCGAAGCAACTGCTTGCTCCAACAAGGTAAAGGTTCGGTATTCCCTTCCATCGTTGTAATATCCACCCTGATCGGGTTTGAGATCCATGGTTTTCATAATTGGATATACTTCTACTGCAACGTCAGTAGGTATGGACAGGGTAGTCCTAACAGCCTGGGTATCTCGGTCCACGAGAAAGTAGAGAATGTTTGTTATTTCGTTGATAGAACTTTGGGCAACTGTACCGCCGGATGGATTTATTGCTCCATTGGCATACAGACCTTCTGTCTCCAATATGCCCTTCAGGCGATCCATTTGGCTATTGAAAGATACCTTGGAGGCACGCCAGGGACCGGTCACAGCCAAGAGGCTGACCACTGCCAGTGAAAATGGAATAATGCGGATGTCATCTCTTTTTGAAAGGATAAAATACAGGCATACCAGACCAATCCAGATGCCAAGGACCAAAACGATGTACCGGCCTTCCGTGAATCCATAATCTGAAATACGTCGACCTATGGCAACCATAATCAAAATGACCATGGGCGCCAGGACAGGGAAATACCATTTTTTAAAAGCAGAAAGTATGCTGCTGTCTTCATTGTCCGCCATGCGGTAATTGACCAGATAGGTGAAAATGCCGGCTACTGAAAAACCGAGGACCATCTTCGAAACCCAACCTTCAGGCAGCTCCCAGCTAATTAAAATTTTTAAAGAAAAAGCATATAAAATAATGAAATAAAGACCCGTAAGTGGAATCAATACATACTTGACAATATTGGTGAAAGCCCGGGCTGATGTATAGGCTTCGAGCTCATCTTCTCCGGGGACAGGTGCTTTGGATAGAAAATACAAAGGATGAAAAATGCCTGCCACTATGATGTTTAAATCCAAATAGGTGGTCGATTTCACATCTACTTTGAATAGTTCCTGCAGGGCCAATAATGCAAGGGAGAGTCCGGCTCCCAGAATAACCGCCACAACACCGGCTTCCAGAAAGTTGAGTAGGATTTTTTGATTGAAGGTCCAAAAGTTTTGAAGCGAAGGAGCCTCTCTAAAGGCAGCAAAACTCACGTACAGATGCCCAAACAGCACCAGCGCCATGTAGCGAATCATCACTTCCGGTTTGTCCATGTCTCCTCCAAATCCATAATAGAAATAAATGATAAAGAAACCCAGGGCAAGCGCTTTTACCAGCAAAGCACGACCTCTGGATAGCTGATATTTTTCTTCAGCAAATCGAAGCCCGATGAAAAAAGGCCAGGCCATAAACGCTGTCATTAGCAACTGGATGATTTGCTCTTCTAGGTCCTGCTCG
>JAGQWW010000119.1 GCA_020436955.1 Saprospiraceae bacterium
GTAGGGTGGATTCTGGTTACTGGATACTGGTTGTTTTTTATTGTAAAGGGAGGAAAAAATCCAATATGAAAACGCTACGCACTATTACAATTTTGATTTTTCTATTGCCCCTGGTGAGTGTTTGGGGGCAAACCATTCTAGCTCCAAAAGCCGGGATGACATTTAGTAAAATGACTGGTTATGATGATGTAAGGCCAAAAGATTTTTACTCCAAACCTGGCATCCTGGTTGGGTTGATGGCGAAAAAAAGAGTGATTAATCGTTTCGACATACAGCTGGATTTTTCATTTTTAGAAAAGGGCACCAATAAGGGTTTTTTACAAGTTCCGGATTCTTATGTAGAAAAGGTGAAACTTTATTATTTAGATGTGCAACTGGCTTTTTCATATGCTTTATCCGATTGGTTATCAGCAGAAGCAGGTTATTTTGTGGCATATAACATGAAGACGAAGTATAAAGTCAATTCATGGAGTGGATCATCCTGGTATGATGATGACCGCAACTTTAGATACAAGGATTTTGACCAGGGGCCGGTCTTTGGTTTGAGTGGTTATTATAAAAAGTTCCAACTTGGCATGCGATTTCTTCCATCTTTAAAAAATAAGGAAGGAGCCTATACAAATCAGACCTTTGCCCTCAGTTTGGGTTATTTATTTGAAATTTAATCACTAAAGGCGTGCAAAAAAACTGAACGCACTTTAATCATTTTCCAATTTCAATTTTGAATAATAGATTTACCCCGGCAACCGTTTTAAACAAAAGGCTGCAAAACGGCATTCCAATTAAAAACAAACCCAAACCAGTATGCAAACTCGTATCCTCCTTCTTTCCCTTATCATTTCGGCTTTTACCTTTAACAGTTGTGGAAGTCTTCAAAAGACGGTTGATGACATCAATATCTTTTCCATCCAGGATGACATAGCACTTGGAAAGCAAGTTAGTCAGCAAATCGAAAGCGATCCAAAACAGTTCCCTATTCTTCCGGAAAGAGGAAATGAAGAAGCGTACCGATACATCAGGAGTATCACCCAAAAGATTCTCAATTCAGGAAAAGTTACTTACAAAAGTCAGTTTGCCTGGCAGGTGAAAATTATCCAGGACGACAAAACCCTGAATGCATTTTGTACGCCGGGAGGTTACATCTATGTATACACCGGCCTCATAAAGTTCCTTGATTCAGAAGATCAGTTGGCGGGAGTGATGGGACATGAAATTGCACATGCAGATCAGCGCCATTCTACCAATCAGATGACGAAAATATACGGGATTGATGCACTTCGATTCATCATTACCGGCAAACAGGATCCAGGTTTATTGGAGCAAATTGCTATCGGACTTGCTTCTCTAAAGTTTAGTCGAAATCATGAGGAAGAAGCTGATGAATATTCTGTCCGCTACCTGTGTCCAACCGAATACAAAGCGGATGGCGCTGCCGGATTCTTTATAAAATTGCAAAGTAAAGGCAGTAGCAATCCACCTGAATTTTTGAGCACTCACCCTGATCCGGGCAATAGGATTTTATCTATTCGTGGTCGAGCACAAACCATGGGTTGTAAAGGAGACAATACCAATGTGAGTGAATATAACAGGATTAAAAAGCTGTTGCCTTAATAGGTAAGTATTGCCAATCAAATACGTTCCTGCTCTCTAAATCGAAGGATTTCTTCCACATAATCACGGTGGTTAGAAAGGCGTGGTATTTTGTTTTGACCACCAAACTTTCCTTTTGAGCGAAGCCACTCGTAGAAAGTTCCTTGTGGAAGCACCTGAATCTGAAGACGCTCCAGGGCCATATTTTTATACCTTTTAGCTTCGTAGTCTGAATTCAGTTTCTTCAGATGATTGTCCAAAATAATACTGAAAGATTCCAGATTGCCCGGTTCTTTTTCAAACTCGATTAACCATTGGTGACCGCCTTTGGCACTACCACTAAAATAAACGGGGCAAACAGTGTATTCTGTCGCAATGGCTCCGGTTTCACGGCAAGTGGCTGCTAACGCTGCATCTGTATTTTCAACCATTACTTCTTCCCCAAATGCATTGATGAAATGCTTGGTGCGACCAGTAACTTTTATGCGGTATGGATTGACAGAGGTAAACATAACCGTGTCACCCGGTACATACCGCCACAAACCTGAATTGGTTGAAATAACAATTGCGTAATTTTTTCCTGCTTCTACAGCTTCCAATGGAATTGGCGTTGGGCGTTCTTTGTCCCATTCTCCGGCAGGGATAAATTCAAAATACATTCCATTGTTGAGGAACAGTGCCATCCCGTCCTGGCCAGGCACATCCTGTGCAGCAAAGAAACCTTCCGACGCGTTATAAATTTCCTGATAAATGAAATCTTCCCTAGGGATAAATTGCTTGAACTGTTCAATATAAGGTTTGAAGCTAACGCCTCCATGCATGTAGACTCTCAAATTGGGCCAAACCTCCAATACATTGTCTTTTCCTGTCCTCTCTAATACTTTCCTAAATAAAACTACCACCCAGGTTGGTACTCCACCAATCATCGTCACATCGTGTTGGGGCACAATGTCAGCCATCTTATTTATTTTCTCCTCCATGTTAGGAGAAAGCGCTGTCTCAAAATCGGGCGTATAAAAAGGACGGGTATAAAAAGGTAGATGATCCAGCATTATGGCTGAAACATCACCAATTTTAGATCTTGGATTTTCAACATAAGGCTCAATGGAGCCGCCCATCACCAGGTTTTTGGAACCAAAAATCTTAAGATCAGGGTGTTGACGATAGAGCAAAGTCATACTATCCCAACCTCCTTTAATATGACAATGCTTTAGATTTTTCGGTGTAACCGGAATGTATTTACTCTTTTCACTCGTAGTCCCGGATGATTTTGAGTACCATTCAATTACGCCAGGCCACAATACATCTCTTTCACCCAACATCATTCGCCTGATGAAAGGTTTTAAATCTTCATAATCACAAACCGGCAATCTTTCTGAGAAATGATTGTAGTCCTTTATAGATGCAAAATGGTATCGCTTTCCGTAAGCTGTATGCTTAGCGGACTGTAGCAGATTGTTGAGTTCTGAAGCTTGCACCTTGTGTGGATCGTTCAGGTATTTTTCAACATAGCTGTATCGCCGTTGAAAAAACCAGCTGAACGTCTTGTTAACAAGGTTATTCATACGCTTCAAATTACTATAAATTTAAGCAAAACCTGCTAAAAATGAAAAGGTATACCTTTTGAATGCAGGAGACTTTGCTTTTGTTCCTTTTTTAGAAATTAAAACCAACAGAGATTTGCCATCCCTTGTTGGTATCTTTATCATCTCTCAATACCTGGGATCCATTTTCCAACGTGACTACAGAATAGTCGTTTTTGTTGTTGGTAATGTCAATCAATCCAAAGTGATATCGGGCACCAAGATACAATCCCCTATTCAAATAGAATGATAAACCTGCCACCGCACCCAGGTCAAAGACTTTATAATAAGAACCGTCTTTTTCTTTCTGGTAATAATAAGCTCCTGCAGATGAGGGTACATCTACAAAATTGCCGGTGTTTTTGTTTTCTACCTGGATGGGATCAGAAAAGTCTGCTTCCCCCAATTTATCTCCGTAATAGGAATAATCTAACTCTTGAGTATAGGAATCCAGCCTACTAGAATTGAAAGTCATTTCACCCGTCCCGCTTGAGTAGATCAAGAATCCCGGAGCAACTCCGGCAGAAAGTTCCAACCAGCTGGTAGCTCTGGCAAAGACCATGATAGGTACATCTATGTATGAACTACTAACATTTAGGGTCATATCTCTGGTACCGGTAAAGGTGAGCGGATTTTCATTTTGATCCTGCAAAAAGACGTAAGAAGGGCCGTTGTAAGCATATTTCACTCCTTTCTGGTTGTACATCAATTCTGCACGCACGCCCCAGATATCGGTAAACCACATACCAAAGCCAAATCCAATGTGAAAACCGGAGTTATAATCAACGGTTTCTCCCTCTTCCAAAGGTCCATCCTGGATGTACCGATTGATACCGGCTCTAAATCCATATGACAAGTCCTGGGCGACCATCCACTGACAGCTCCACATTGCTAATGCCAATACCAAAATCCGCTTTTTCATATTTGCTATTTAGGAATTATTAAATTGAGTGCGAAAAATACAAACTTTACCATTTTAAATACCCACGTAGGTGACAGCTGTTTATTTTTGCTGTCAAATGATAGACTAATCTGTTCACGTCAGGGTTGGCAACGCGTATGACTGTAATATGGATAACGGGCATTTTTTTAACCTTGCTATTGCTCTGGATAATAGGAAATCTCTTTACTGCGCTGTTTCAAGACTATTTTATTTTCCTACCAAAAAAATTAGCATCCAATTTTCAATTCGGCTTCACTTCAGACTTTGAAGAAATATTTATTTCAACAAAAAATAATGGTCACATCCATGCATTGTGGTTCCATACACCAAATGAGACTGCGAAAAAAGGCATAGTAATTTACAACCACGGCAACAAGGACAACTTAAAGCGATGGGGACATTACCACTATTATTTTAAAAAGTTGGGTTACGACTTCCTGGTCTATGATTACCGAGGATTTGGCAAAAGCACAGGGCCGGCTAGCGAGGACAATATGTATACAGATGCCTTGGCCGTTTATAAAAAGGCGCTTGACCATTATCCGGAAGAAAAAATAATCGTCTACGGTAGATCAATGGGTTCCACTTTTGCTTGTAAAATGGCTGCTGCACATCAGCCTGCAGGACTGATTTTAGAAACCCCTTTTTCAGGCATGAAAGACTTGTTTTATTCCTATTATCCTTTTTTTCCAAAAATATTTTGGTTCAAATACACCTTTGACAACAAAAAATTGCTGCCTGAAATTCATTGCCCCATCCTGATTTTCCAAGGCACAAGAGACAGGATAGTACCGCTTTCTTGCACCAAATTATTACAGCCTATTTTAAAAAAAGAAGATCGGTTCATCATTTTAAAAAATGGGAATCACCACAACCTCATGCACTTCGAAAGATATGGAGTGGAGGTGGAGGAGTTTTTAAGGTAAGGAAAGATAGGGGATCGGGGATTGGAGATAGGGGATGAGGTCGATATTTCTATCTTTTTTTATAAAAAACAGCTAAAAGCTAATAGCTGAAAGCCAATAGCCAATTCGATTCCTATATTTGCAGCCTAATAAATTTTCCTATATGCTATTATCGATGACAGGCTATGGCCGGGCGACCGGAAATTTTGGTGAAAAGACCATCACCGTCGAAATTCGGTCGTTGAACAGCAAATTCATGGATTTGCGTTTGAAGATTCCTCAAACCTATAAGGACAGAGAGACTGATATACGCAAAATCGTCACCGATAAGCTGGAGCGTGGTAAACTCGACATGTTGATCGAAACCTCTGCCGCACAAGGCGAAGAGGAATTTGCATTAAACCGTCCTTTGTTCAAGATGTACTTTAAGGAACTTAATGCTCTTGCCGACGAATTGGGTATGGACAAAGAAGGTATTTTGCCAAGCATCATGCGCCTACCAAATATCGTAGCCCCTTCAACCGGTTCACTTGATCCGGACGAATGGGAAACTTTAAAAAGCATCCTGGTAGAAGCGGCGGAAAAGGTCAATGTATTCAGAGCCGATGAAGGAAAAGCAATGGCAGCAGACCTTACCAAAAGAGTAGAGTCTATCGTAAGCAAGCTGTCCGATGTGCCTCCTTTTGAAGAAGACAGAATGGTCAAGTTGCGCCAGCGTCTTTGGCAAAATCTAGAAGAATATGTCGGCAAGGACAATATTGACGAAAATCGTTTTGAGCAGGAATTGATGTTCTATTTAGAAAAAATGGACATCACTGAAGAAAAGGTCCGCCTCGAACAACATTGTCAATATTTCCTAAGTGAATTAAAGACTCCAAAAGTTTCTCAAAAAGGTCGGAAGCTAAGTTTTATCAGTCAGGAAATGGGACGTGAAATCAACACCCTTGGAGCAAAAGCGTATTCTTCTGACATTCAGAAAATCGTAGTTGAGATGAAAGATGAGCTGGAGAAAATCAAGGAACAAATAGCCAACATCGTTTAAAAAAATCTTGTTTTTAAATCATGGATCAGTTAGCAGAAAGTAATGGCATACTGCAAAGGACAGGAAAACTAATCATTTTCACGGCTCCTTCGGGTGCAGGGAAGACAACCATCGTACGCCATCTGCTGAAATGTTATCCCAATCTGGCCTTTTCAGTTTCTGCTACCAGCAGGGAAAGACGTCCGAATGAAAAAGAAGGTGTGGATTATTATTTTTTAAGCATAGAGGAATTCAAGAAAAAAATAAAAGAAGAAGCCTTCATCGAATGGGAAGAAGTGTACGACAATCAATTTTACGGAACCTTAAAATCTGAAGTCGACCGACTTTTGGAGGAAGGTAAAAACGTAATTTTTGATATCGATGTAGAAGGCGCTACCAATCTGAAAAAGCGATATAAAGACCATGCCCTTGCCATTTTTGTAAAACCTCCTTCAGAATTAACGTTGCTTGAGCGTTTGCAAAACAGAAAAACTGAGACCAGGGAAAGTCTGCGAAAAAGGATAGAAAAAGCCAAAAGAGAACTCGCTTACCAAAGCAGATTCGACCAAATTCTGGTAAATGATGTTCTGGAAGAAACTTTTTCCAAAGCAGAAGCTATGGTGGAGACATTCACCGGTGTTAAAAAGGGGGAAGAATAGTTTTTTTGATTATTTTGGTCGTGGAAAAAGAAAGAGCGCATTTATGGCAACACAAACTACCCATGGAATAAAAATCAGTATTTTCCCGAAATACGAAAAAGACTATTCCGACAAGGCGAAAGAACAAAGCATATTTTCATATCGTGTACTGATAGAAAATAACTCCACCATGACCGTGCAGTTACTCCGCCGTACCTGGCACATTTTTGATTCTTACAATGAAAAAAGGACTGTAGAAGGTGAAGGGGTAATTGGGGAACAGCCCATTTTACAACCAGGCCAAATCTATGAATATGCTTCCTGGTGTCCTTTGATGTCAGATTTGGGTTCGATGACAGGCTCTTACCTTATGATGGAACTGGAATCCGGAAAACAATTCAATGTAGATATTCCCGAATTCCAGTTGATGGCCGATTTCAGGCAGAATTAATCTTTAATAAAGGCAATACATTTCAACTCTATAGCTATAGGTGTTGGCAAAGAATCAATACCAACTGTGGTGCGACAAGGCTGATTGTCCTTAAAATACTC
>JAGQWW010000011.1 GCA_020436955.1 Saprospiraceae bacterium
ACCTGGCTGGCACAAAGCAGCAAAAAATCCTTGGAATATAAAGTCTCTTTGGTAAGTGCAGTTTCTCCCATAATTTCCTAATCAACGCTGAATCCCTCCTGCAATAAGTCCTTGTATTCCGGGTGTCGTTTGATGTAACCTCCGACATAAGGACATATCGGCATAACTCTGAAACTATTTTCCCGGGCATAATCCAGGGCTGCCTTCGCCAAAAGGGAAGCTATCCCTTTTCCTTCGTGTCCAATGGGTACCTCTGTATGGGTAAAAATGATTTTTTCGCCGACAATCATGTATTCTGTGATGGCAGTTGCAGTTTCCAATTCTATAGCGAATCTTTTTTTGTCGGGTTGGTGGATGACGGTCATGGTATGATTTTAAAAATAATAAGGTTCTCCGACACCGGGAGCGAATAAGGCTCCATTGATTTTTCCGGTTTTCTCAGCTTCAACCAACGTACGGTAAGGTTCACCGGCCGGCTCGTCTGATAAATCGAAGGTGCCATGGTGCATTGGTACAAATACTTTTCCATTCAAATCATGAAAAGCTTGAATCCCATCGGTCGGAGACATATGACTCGTATACATGAACCATTCCGGTCTGAAAGCTCCGACACCAAGTATACAAATATCAAACCCTCCAAATAGTTCCCGGGCTTCAGAAAAATGTTGATCATAACCTGAATCTCCCCCAAAATATATCCTCTTACCTCCTGCTTCTATCACAAAGGCACCCCACAAGCGTTTGTTGGTATCTGTCAGCCATCTCCTGCCCCAATGCCTCGAAGGTAGGTAGTACACTTTTATATCATCAACAGTTGCGTATCGCTGAAACCATCCTGCTTCTGTCACATCTTTCGAACCCGTAATACCTTCCAAAGTAGATTTGATGCCCAAACCAGTCAGATAAGCAGCATTCGGGTTGTTTTGAGCAAAGGTCTTTAAAGATGTGGTATCTAAATGGTCGCGATGATCATGGGAAAGCAAGCAATAATCGATTTGCTTCAAAGCGTCCGGATTCCAGGGAAAGGCAACCCTTCTTTTCAAAAGAAAATTAATGTCCCCAAAAACCGGATCGAACAGGAATTTCTTTCCTTGTAATTGCAGGAAAAAACTGGCATGTCCCAACCAAACCAGCACATCCCTGTCATTCTTAAGCGGGGAGGTATCTTTTATTAATTTGGGAGTCCAATTATCCTGTTTTTTGGCTTCTTCAAAAGGATTAGGATTCGTTTTCCACTTGAAAACTTCAGAAAATTTGGGGATGAAGGGTTTGTGGAGGTTAATAAACCGACCGTCTTTATCAACAGGATTTCCGGACCATTCAAATGGGGTTTGGATAAATTCTAACTTCGGATTGCTTACAAATGGTTTTTTCAAGGAGATTATTTTTTAATCATTTTTTCCAAAACATCCACAGCCTCGTCGACTTCTTCCACCGTATTATAATAATGAGGTGAAAGTCTCAATGCCCAAAAAATTCCTTTGTTGTGCATGTCTATTACAGCATTGTATACACCCGCAACAGAATTATTGATGGAATGTTCCATGAGCGTTTTATGAACTTGTTTTCCTTCCAGGTCCGGATGAAACAACGTCACGATGCCACCTAACTTTTCTCCCTTGTCCATTACCTGCCAACCTTTATTGTTTTGCATTTTTTGACGCAAGTGGTCCGCAAGGGTTGTAACCCTGTTTTGAATTGAATCGAGTCCGAGATCATTGGCATAAGCCATGGCTGCGGCACTTCCCAAAAGGATGGAATAATTCCTTTCAAAATACTCAAAACGTTTGGCTGTTTTGTCCGGTTGGTAAGTATCAGCATCTGTCCAGGTGGACCCATAACCATCGGGATAAACGCCTTCCAGTCCTTTTTCCAATACCCGATCGGAGGCAAAAAGTAACCCACCTCCTCGTGGCCCTCTAACAAATTTTCGCATGGTCAGACTCAGGTAATCACAGCCAATCTTTTCAACATCAAGGGGAAGTTGACCGGCTGTTTGGCAAGCATCGACCAAATACCAGGTCTCATATTTTTTGCAAAGCGCACCGATAGCCTCCACGGGTTGTATCAGTCCACTATTGGTAGGCATATGGGTGACAGCGACAACTTTTGGACGGTATTGTTTGATCAACGATTCCATAGATTCCAAATCCACTCCTCCTGTCGGTAAATCTTCCGCTCGTAACAATTTTATGCCCCTTCTTTTTTGAAGGTGTAAAAAAGCGATTTGATTCGCTACATAATCATTGATGGTAGTTAGGAGGTAGTCGCCTGGTAAAAGCGGAAATGAAGACAGCGCCTTATTGTAAGCATCGGTTGCACTAGTGGACCAGGCAATATTTTCAGGTTTTGTTTGAAGGAATCTGGCGCCTTCCTGATAAAATGACTGGAAGCTTTTATGCTCCTTTGCCATAGCTTCGTAACCTCCCATTTCAAATTCCAGATCCTGATAAGACCGGATAGCTTCCATGACCTGGATGGGCATCAAGGCAGCACCAGCATTGTTTAGGTGATTGTGATGCAAGGTACCCGGAGTATCTTTTCTAACTTTTTGTATATCCATTGTCTTCATTTTACAAATTTCCAACCTGAGATAGGCCGGATAATTGGATTGCTCCTTTCATTAATTTTATCTTTGACCAAAAGGTATAAAAAGTAGAAAAAATGAAAGAAAGACACCTTGTGAAATTACTTTTTGTTTTGCTGGGATTTCTATCGCCCGTATTTTCCCAGGCGCAAACCATTACTGAAAATAACCTAAAGCAGCTGGAGTTTTTACGATTTAAGGCAATGGTCGAAGAAGATACCACCTTTTTAAAAAATGTAATGGCTGACGATTGTGTGTATCTCCATTCGAATGGCCTCCAGGAATCAAAAACAAAACATCTCTCTAATATTTCTACTCGCTATATCGATTACCAGGAAATGGTTCCCGAAGAAACCTATTTCAGAATTTATGATGGTTTTGCTATCGGCAATGGCGTTGTAATGGTAACCGGTACCATCGGTGGTCAATCATTTACTATTCCCTTGAAATATACCGATGTGTATCAGCACACTTCAAGGGGTTGGAAACTGCTCAGCTGGCAGTCTGTCAAACTGGTAAATTATGAACCACCCGGCTCAAAAAATTAAAACACCTTTTCGTACAACTCTTTTTCCTTCATCCTGCCAATGCTGGATTTGTCCAAAAGGATCTCAAATACATTGTTTCTAATGGTATGAGCGATGTCACCTGTCGGCAGGTCATTGCAATCAAGTCCAAAAGGATCTTCTATCTCTTCTCCCAGCAGTTCTACTCCTAATAATGCAAAAAACAGGAACATTGAAAGTGGAATGGTAGTCCAATGAAAAGTATTTATCAATGCAAATGGCAGTAGCAAAGCATAAGCTGAGATGAATATTTTCAAATAAACTGCATAAGAAAATGGGATCGGTGTCTTTTTTATCCGTTCACAGGCACCAAGAATATCCAATAGGGTTTCATGTTGCATTTTCAAGTTCAGATGATCTTCGCCTGTAATGCCACCGGCCCTGTGTTGTTCAACGATTGGCTGGTAGATTTGATGGGAGATAAAATTGGGAATGTGGCCCTTGGTCGCATATTCCTTCTTGTCTTCATCGGTCAGGAAGATCAACTTATCGACCTGGGTTCCATCACGCAAATGTTCTACCAGCGCATAGCAGAAGTTTGAAATAAGGGTAGCCATCCGCTCCCTGATGTCTTTATCTTCTTTTGGAAAGGTTGAATCTACATATATGGCCAGGTTTCTGGTATTATTGACCAGGGCGCCCCATTGTTTGCGCGCTTCCCACCATCGTTCATAGGCGGTATTGGTGCGGAAAACCAGGAAAATACTCAACATTACACCCAGTAGAGAAAAGACCCCGGTATTCATGTTTATAAATTCACCGTAACCATATATCTCCCCGCCAATGCAAACCGCGGTAGCATAAACTCCAATAAAAAAAACACTTCTGACAATACGCACCATGGTCCAGCTGGTCGCCAGGTGTCTGACATCGCCAAACCAGTTTTGATTGGTTTTGTAATAAATCATGTACTATCTTTTATTCAAATTAAGTGTGTGGTAATTTAAATCTCAGCTAAATATTCATGGGTAAATTTGATTGCCATGGCTCCTTCTCCTACTGCCGAGGCAACCCGGTTCATGGCTCCTGATCGTACATCACCGGCAGCAAAAATACCCGGTTGACATGTCTCAAGTAGGAAAGGCTCACGTTCTTTCTTCCATAGTTTCCCGTAATTATCCTGGTTTACCAGGTCTCTTCCGGTCAATAAAAAGCCTTTTTCATCTTTTAAAATATTGGAAGGCAGCCAATCGGTAGCAGGTTTGGCGCCAATAAAGATGAAAAGCACATCAGCATGATTTATGGATATATCATCCGTATCCAAATCCCGGATATGTAATTCCTCCAGGTGTTCACCTCCGCAAACTTTGACGATTTCTTTTACTCCCACTACTTCTATATTTTCAATGGCATTGATTTGATCGATCAAATAAGAAGACATCGTTGAGGTTAAGTCCGGTTTGCGAATCAAAATGGTCACTTTCTTGGCAAATTGAGACAGGTAAACTGCTCCTTGACCAGCTGAATTTCCGCCACCTACAACAAAAACCTCCTTTTCTTTGCAAGCCGGAGCTTCGGTCATGGCGGCACCGTAATAAACGCCGGCTCCTGTAAACCGATCCGCTCCCTCTGCAGGTAATCGTCGGTAATCAACCCCTGTCGAAATGATAATACTTTTAGTATGCACCTTTTCGCCGCCGGTCAGGGTCAGTATTTTATAATTGCCATCTATCTGGATGTCTGCTACTTCGCTTGGTGACAAAAACTCAATACCAAACCGGGTAGCCTGTGAAAGAGCGCGACGGGTTAAATCAGCTCCACTCAATCCTTTAGGAAATCCAAGGTAATTTTCTATCCTGGAACTGGTTCCTGCTTGTCCGCCCGGGGCTCTGCGCTCAACCATCAATGTTTTTAATCCTTCAGATCCGCCATACACACCGGCAGCTAAACCAGCAGGACCAGCACCGATTATCACTACATCGTACATTTCAGATTTTGCAGAAGTATTGAGCCCAATATTTTTGGCCAAAACCTGCAATTCCGGATTGGATAGTAGTTCCCCGGATTCCAAAATTACCGCTGGTAGATCTTTGGTGTCAATTTTATGCAAGTCAACCAATTCCTTTGCTACAGGGTCTGAATTGGCATCCAACCATTGATAAGGAATTAAATTTCCTGCCAGGAAATCCTTTAAGGTGTGCGATTTTGGTGAATAAGGATACCCAACCATCCGAATGCCCTGGAAGGCAGGTTTGAAATTGCTGTGCCATTCGTCCAGCAGGTCATTTAGCACCGGGTACAATCTTTCCTCCGGCGGGTCCCACGGCTTGAGCAGGTAATAATCCAGCTGCACATCGTTGATAGCTTTGATGGCTGCATCTGTATCGGAATAAGCAGTCAAAAGGACCCTTTTTGCCTTTGGAAAAAAGGTTTTTGCCTTTTCCAAAAAATCGACCCCAAGCATTTCTGGCATCCGTTGATCGGAAAGGAAAAGGGCAATTTCCTCACCCTGTTTCTTCAAGGTCTCAATGGACTCCAATGCTTCGTTGGCTGAAATGGTGCTGATTATCCGGTATTCTGACTTGAAGTGATTACGCAGGTCGGATTTAATGGATCGCATAACCTGCGGATCATCGTCAACAGATAAAATGATGGGTTTTTTATCGGCCATAGTTCTAATTGTCTATTGGTAAACTTACTTTAAAAGTGGTGTTACCGGGTTGTGATTTTACTTCTATTTTCCCCTTGTGGTGTTCCACCATTTTCCTCACTACTTCCAGCCCCATCCCGGTTCCTTTCCCGACTTCTTTTGTTGTAAAAAACGGATCAAAAATCTGATTAATAATTTCTTCTGGTATGCCCGGACCATTATCGCCAATGCAAACGGTTATATAATTACGTTCCTTGGCGACTTTAAGTGTCAAGATCCCATCGTGATCCATGGCATCGATAGCATTGTCAAGAATATTGGTCCAAATTTGATTTAGCTCTCCCGCATAACCTTTAATAAGTGGTAAATTTTCCTCAATTTCTTTTTCAATCCTGATGTTTTTACCCTTCATCTGATGTTTCAAAATCATCAGGGTATTTTTCAAACCTTCCAGCACATTCAATGATTCTGCATCCCTGGATTTATCCATGTGCGTAAAAGACTTAATCGAACCAATCAATCCGGAAATTCGATTGGATGCTTCCTTGATTTCTCCAATGAGTCTTTCCAAACTCAGTGTACTTTCCAACCACCACATAATGGCTGGCAAGGCTTCCTTGCGCACCACTTCTGCTATGAAGTCCAGGTTTTCCTCCGTTAAATCAAAATCCGTGAAAACTTCTGCAATGTCGTCCGCATCATCAATCCCTGCATCTTCCAGCCAATCGATTAGGTCATCTTTTTGACTTTCGCGGTCGAGTAAACTTTTTTCAGGAGGAGGGTAATTGCCTATTTTTTCGAAAAGAATGGCATTTACCTGATCGGTCTCTTCCGGTGTAATGCCCATGGACATAACTGCCTTGAAACTCTCCGGTGTCTTATGGATTTTTTGATACAGCTCTTCTGCGTTTCTCACAATGGAGGAAGCAGGATTATTCAACTCGTGGGCAAGACCGGCCGAAAGTTTACCCAAAGACATCAGTTTTTCATCTCGTAGGCGGGTTTGGGTAAATTCCCGGATCCTATTTGACATCACACCAACCAATATCTGGGTCAGGGCATAATGCTGGTTTACCATTTCAATAAAAAAGGATCGATCCAGTTCCAGCGTATACATAGGCGTATTCACCACCCCGTAGGCTACCGATTCTTTCATCCTGGAAAATGGCAATAGGCCGGTGATATCTTCAGCTTCAAAAGTACCCACTTCCCGTAGTTCATTCTTTTGTGGAAATCGGATGACCAATTCCCCTTCCATGATGATAATCATTTTGGTAGCAGGGCTCTTTGGAAAAAAAAGATGCTCTCCCGGCTCGTATAATTGATAGGTGGACCTTTCAACCAGCCATTGCAAGGCATCTCTTTCCGCTTCCTTAAAAGTCTCAAATTTGGAGAGTCGATCGACCAGATCGGCAGGTTTGCTTACTTCTTGCATGAAGTTCAGATAAGGTGTAAATGGTAATGGTAAATCCGGATAATGTATTTCCGGGAAAGAAAGATAACGCTTCCGGATAAAAAATGGTTGAGAAGGCTCCTTTTCCTATGGCTTCCTAAACAATTCGTCTTCGTAACACCAAAGCCAATTTTCTCCGGGTTCTGCGGATTGGACAACCGGATGGCCTGTTTGGTTAAAATGCTTCCTTGCATGTTGCCTTTCTGAAGAATCACAACACAAGGTTATTCCGCATGACTGGCAAGTCCGAAGGTGGACCCAGGCTGTTCCTTCTTTTATACAATCTTCACAAACTAAACGGTCTGCTTTTTTAAAAGAAGTAACTGATTCCAGATGTTTGCAGGTTTTTACTTTCATTTAAATGGCTTTCCAAATGGCATCGGTGAAATATTGTTGGTCATCAGTCAGTTGACTAACCACCTCAAATCCGGACGCTTGTGCCAACCACTCCATGCTATGTTCATCGTATTTCTTTGAGAGTTCCATATCAATTGCCTCCCAGGCATCGAAGTGGATGGTTTTATCCAGTAATCCCAGTTGAACATCCTGACTTTTGGTACTCACCAGATAACTTTTGGTATCGCCTGTCAATGGATTATAGGTTGGGTAATGCATAAAACTGGAGACGTCGAAATCTGCATCAAAACTTTTGTTTATCCGGTGCAGCAGGTTTAGGTTAAATGCTTTGGTTACGCCTTGGGCATCATTGTAGGCTGCAAGGATGGTTGCAGGATCTTTTTTCCGGTCAAAACCGATCAATAATTTATCCCCTACTCTTAACTTTCCCCGCAATTGTGACAAAAAACTAACCGCTCTGGCAGTAGTCATATTGCCAATATTCGATCCCAGGAAAAGGACCAATTTTTTACGATTAGAAAGTTGGTCAATTTTTCCCAGTGCTGAGAAATATTCACCTTCAACAGGCTCGACTTTTAAAGTAGGCCATGCGTTGTGCAATTCCCTGGACAAGGCGTCCAGTACATTGGCCGAAATGTCGATGGGCATGTATTGGAAATCAGCTTTTTGGCTTAGGAAATACCGCAAAAGTATTTTGGTTTTATAACCATCTCCTGCTCCCAATTCAACCAGGTCAAACGCCTGACCGTCCATTTCATGTAAAACCAACTCCTTGTTTTCCTGCAGAATCTTAAACTCTGTCCGGGTGAGGTAATATTCCGGAAGCTCCATGATTTGCTGAAAGAGTTTGTCACCTTTTTCATCATAGAAATATCGGGACGGCAAAAATTTGGGTGTTGCGGTCAATCCTTCCAGTATGTCGTTGGCAAAAGTTGCCAATTCGGGTTGTATTTTTTGTTCGAGTATGGCCATCGGGTGATTTTATAAATGTTTGGCTAATCGCAAGCCGGTAAATTGCCAACGTTTGTCGGCCTGGAAAAAATTACGATACGTACTTCGGATATGGTCAGCCGGAGTAGCGACAGATCCGCCTCGCAAAACCATTTGGTTGACCATAAATTTGCCATTGTATTCGCCTAGAGCCCCTTTGAACCTTGGATAACGTGGGTAAGGCAAGTAGGCACTGGAAGTCCACTCCCAGGTATTGCCCCAAAACTGAGCATCATCAGTTTGGATTGGGTGCATTTTACCCTTATCAAGTGTATTTGCGTTGTCCGGTTGCAATGGTTGGGTCAACTTGCAGGCGATTTCCCATTCAAATTCCGTGGGCAATCTCAACCCTTTCCAATTGGCAAAAGCATCTGCTTCGTAATAGGAAATATGGGTAACCGGCATATTGGGATCTACCTTTTCTAATCCATGTAAGGTATAATGCCACCATTCTCCGTCTTTATGATACCAATACAAAGGTGCTTTTTCTTCTAATTGTTTTGCCCATTCCCATCCTTCAGATAACCAGTATTCAAAATTTTCATACCCCCCGCATTCAATAAATGCTATCCATTCGCCATTGGTGATGGTTCGATTCAGCACGGCAAATGCTTCCAGGAATACCTTATGGGATGACATTTCATTGTCCCAACAAAATCCTTCGCCGGTATGTCCGATATCGTAAATACCTTCTTCAAAAGCAAGCCAGCTTGCCGGCGCAGTTTGTTGAGAAACAATGGATTTTTTATAATAGGGCGGGAACAAAGGATTGGTGCCCAAAATGTATTTTATATCAGTTACCAGGAGTTCCTGGTGTTGTTGTTCATGTTGTAAGCCAACTTCTAAAATCATTTCGAAGTCAGGTATATTCACTTTTCCCTGCTCTACAGATTCAATCAGTGATTGCATGTGCTCATTGACATGAGTGCGATACAACATTATCTCATTTGCATTCGGGCGGGACATATTACCTCGATTGCTCCGTAAAATTCTGGGGCCCTGGCTTTCGTAATAACTATTGAAAAAGTAATTAAAATCAGGATTAAAGAGCTGGTAGCCAGGCAGATGAGGTGCCAGGAGGAAATTTTCAAAAAACCAGGTCGTATGTCCCAGGTGCCATTTAGGCGGACTCACGTCGATAATCGGTTGGATTACCATATCCTCCGGCTCAAGCGGAGAACATAATTGTTCGGAAAGGTTTCTAACCTTAACAAACCTAGATTGTAAGGTCGCAAGTGTAGGTGATAACATAGTAAAGGTATTCACAGTAAAGGACAAGTTCAGAGTCCTTTTGTTCAATTTTGAAAAGCTAAAAGATGGCTTTTTTAATCTGGATTTCTGCGATTTTGAGAAGCATATTTTAATAATTTAAACTTCTTTAAAAAATGGATGTTATTACATTAAATACATTTACATCAAAATATATAGTCATGGAAAAAGTATTGCATAAGGCAGCAACAAGAGGACACGCCAATCATGGATGGTTGGATACACATCATACCTTTAGTTTCGCCAGTTATTATAATCCGGAAAGAGTACATTTTGGAGCCTTGCGTGTTTTGAATGATGACGTTGTGACTGGTGGCATGGGCTTCGGTACACATCCTCACGATAATATGGAAATCATCTCTATTCCTTTGGAAGGGGAGTTGGAGCATGCTGATAGTATGGGCAACAAACACATCATTCGCAAAAACGATATTCAGGTGATGTCTGCCGGTACTGGAGTATATCATTCTGAGAAAAACAAACAGCCGGGAGAAGCAGTCAAGTTTCTTCAAATTTGGGTTTTTCCAAACAAAAAGGATGTAAAACCCCGCTATGATCAGATTACCCTTGACCTGGATAGTCGTAAAAACGAGTTGGTACAGGTGGTTTCACCCAATCCGGATGATGAAGGCGTTTGGATTCACCAGGATGCCTGGTTTCATATGGGTAACCTAGAGAAGGGAACCCAACTTGAATATAATTTTAAAAAAGAAGGAAATGGTTTGTACGCCTTTTTGTTGGAAGGAAACGTTTCCATTGAAGGTCTCAACCTCCAAAAACGCGATGGATTAGGTGTTTGGGATACAGACAAGGTGACCATCAATGCTACGGACGATGCTAAGATCCTATTGATGGAGGTACCAATGCAATGGTAATTATTGCATCGCTTCAAGTGCCATTTGACTAAGGTTTTCCCATTGGTCGCTGTGAACCGGATCAATTACAAACCAGGCAGTCATAGGTGGTTTATTTTTAAAAGGACTCAGGTGTTGCCATTCATTGATACCTGAGTCTTCCGGTTGGAAAGACTTCCCCAACTTGAAACACATCTTATCCTGATAAAAGAAAGCAAAAACTTTTCCTTTATATTGTAAGGCGGGAGAGGACATCATTTTGCCTGGAGCGACCTGTTCCTTTTTTTGGAAAGCGGCTACAATGGCTTCAAATTTCGCTTCGGGTGTCATAGGCTTGTAGATATTAAAAAAGACCGACGTAGTGCCGGTCTTAAAAATAATAATTCTACCCTTTATTTAATTCTTTATTTCTTTTATAATACCCTATACACGTCCTATTGAAAAATGGCTGCGTACCGATGTTATATTTTGAAGTTATAATTGAACTGCAGTCCGTATGAGTTGAGTTGTACCTGTCCAAATCCGACTCCTTTAACCGGAATTTGTACATAAGGTCCAAAGCGGAAAGACTCTTTTCCCAAATGGAATTGGTAGCCGGCATTTAGCTGTACCACACCCAACCAATAACTGGAAGATTGATCCGTATGCCAATAGCGGAGCAAATCTGGATCCGCTTCTACATAATAGTAATAGTAACGTTCGCTAAGCATAAAATAAGTGGTGATACCACCTTGAACAAAGAAGGTAGATGTCTCAAATCCTTTTGGGAAGTACCCTATTTGTACTGGAATTTCCAACATGTGGCAATCACCCCTGGCATACGTTGGCTGAATTCCCCTCACCCAAAAATCGTCCGGCACATGGTAATCGACATAGTCAGCATCGTAATTTTTGTGCACATAATTAAACCCTAAGGAGAGGGCCCACGGCTTTTTAAATCGGTATTGCATTTCTGCTCCTAACTTCCAGTCGAGGTATTCGAGGTGGACAGCGCCCACTCCTGAAATTTCAGAGGCAATAGTCAAACCGGGGAAAAAGCCATGAGGGCCTTCCTTGTCTTCTTCATTTACAGTCAAAAGGGTGTCATCGGGTAGATTTTCCACTATTCCTTTTAATCTTAGGGTAGATTCGAAAGGCAATGGCTGCAAAGTCAGATAGGGTAGGGTAGTAAGCAAATTTGTTTGGATAGAAAAATCGGGTGCTTCCTCCCTTGTTAAATAAGGATTCGATTCTAAAACTTGGCTGTCCTCATCTTTAATTTTTTGGTCAGGGCGAGGGTCAGCCATTTTCTTTTTAAAATGGTTTTTTGGGGTGTCTTGATGTTTACCGCCTACATTTTGAGCTGATTCCAGCTTCGAAACAAGAGAACTACTGGTTTCCTCTTCAGAACTTTCTTCTTTTGAGGAAGCATTTACGGCTAAATCAAGGTTTGAATTATTTGAAGAGTTGGACTCTATTTGACTGGTCACTTCTTTTTTGAGATCAGCATTTCCTTTTGTTTCCATTGGCTCATCTGGCCACAACCATATAATACCTGCAATAAGCAAAAGCGCTCCGGCTAATCCGCCAAACCACCAGAAAATGATTTTTTTGCGGTCTTCCTTTTCCAGCAGGGCTTCCATATCCTTCCAGGCCTCAGGATTGTAAGGGTAGGCATGCTGTTCGGATCCTTTCCTAAATAAATCGTCTATATGTCTTTTTTCCTTGTCAGACATAAGGATTGTTGAGTTTAAGCTGGACCAATTCCCTCAATTTTGCGCGAGCTCTGGTCAGGTTAGATTTGCTTGTGCTTTCCGTAATACCCAGTATCCCGGCAATTTCATGATGTTTGTAACCGTCAATGACATACATATTGAATACGGTTCTGTAAACTGTAGAAAGAGATTGCACCATGGCCATTAGTTCCTGATATCCGATTTTGCTGATGATTTCTTCATCTGATGGTACATGGCCCGCATCTTCGAGCGTATTGGTTTCTTGTTTGAATTTTTCCTGCATACGGATATGATTTATGGCAGCATTCACCAGTATGCGGCGAAACCAGGGTTTAAAAGGTTTCTGTTCGTCAAACTTTTTGATGTTATTGAAAACTTTTAGAAATCCCTGGTTGACAACTGCTATAGCGTCTGCTTCTTGTTCAACATAGCGAATACAAATGCTCATGGCATAAGAATAATACAAACGGTACAGGGCGTTCTGACTTATTCGGTTGCGCTTCCGGCAACCGGTCAGTATCTCCAAAAAGTCCTGTTCATTCATATTACTCATAGTGCCAAGGCTATACAATACCCTATACACCACTAAAGATAAAAAGGCTGCGTGGATTTCTTTGAACGCTGGAATTCTTTGGAAAAAGTAGAATTTGCAAACCGAATTCTTCTATCATTGTTTAGGGGATATGAAAAAGAAGCATCTATCTTTGGAGGATATCGACCGCATAGTAGAAATGGCCTGGGAGGACCGTACTCCCTTTGGCGCAATCGAATTGCAATTTGGGCTTTCAGAAAAAGAAGTCATTCAATTGATGCGTAAAGAAATGAAACGCAGTTCGTTTGAAATGTGGCGAGAGCGGGTTACAGGAAGAAAAACCAAGCACAAGATGAAACGGTCCGATGATGTCGATCGTTTTAAGTGTAGTAGGCAAAAAGCGATTTCATCCAATAAAATAAGCAAACGAAAATGATAATACAGCCGGAGTTTAATTTGGACAAGGTTTGGGAAAATACCTGGGAAAGTCTTTCAAAGGGTATAGCAACGCAGGGTCATCCTTTTAAGACACCGGTTTTTATTTCCTTTCGAAAAAATTATCCTATCGGTAGGGTAGTGGTGCTACGAGATCTTGACAATGACAAACAATTCTGGTTTTATACCGATAGCAGGTCAGAAAAAGTGAAATACCTGGAGCGAATGCCGGTTGGAAATTTCGTGTTTTATGATTCTGCATCGATGGTACAGATTCGTATCATGGCCAAGATTAGTATTCACAAAGAAGATGAGGTAGCAAAGCAATTGTGGGAGGCCATTCCGGACAACCAAAGAGCCGATTATGGAGGTGATTTTGCACCCGGGGTTACCTTACAAGGTCCAGAAGAACAAACGCATGATGGAAAAATGGGCTATTATTTCTGCGCACTTTGTTGCAGCCCCTTTGAGATGGAAGTCCTGCAATTGAGACCCGGAGAAGGTCACCTAAAGGTCAGATATGAGAAATCCACTACCGGATGGACCCAGCAGTGGATTGCACCTTAATTATTTTCAAGGATATCTTTACATTACGTTCATTGCCTGAACGAAATACGTAAGCATGAATGGTAGCGGAACCCAGAACCACTGTGGTACCATAATTAGCATTCCAATAGTGATAACGCTAAATACAAGGAACATCAACCATGCAGATGCTGTAGATTTTTTTGCAGACTCCATATCGTTATATTATTCTTTTCAAAAATTTAGGCAGCAAAAATAAAAAGTCTTCACTACTAAAGCAGGAATTTGCGACCCTTTTTGATCTCTTTTTTAAAATTGCTTACGCAGCTAATTTGGTTTTGGTTCGGGAGAGGTTTTTATACTCTCTAAACGTAATCATCTTTTGCTGCTCTTCATCCCACAATTTGTTGAACATACACTTTAAACTTTCTTTGAAAGTAACTGAGGTAACAAACTTGTTCAACACCGGATTTTCATTGTAACATTTCTCCAAATTGTAATTTGGAATCTTAGGACCCAGGTGATGAATGTGATGAAAACCAATATTACCGGTCAACCACTGTACCAGCTTTGGCAATTTATAATGAGTGCTTCCTTTGATAGCTGCTAACAGGTATTCCCAATTTTCTTTCCATTGCTTATAAGTGTCCTCATGCTGGTGTTGCACATAGAAGAACCAAACTGCAATCACTCCAAACAAAACGATAATTGGCACCTGTACCATGAAAAACTCCTGCCATCCGATGATGGTTCCGAGCAATGCATATACTAAGAGCATGTATACATTCGAAAAGAACTGAGAACGGTAGGTCTTTTTCCAACCTTTCAAGTCTACCAATGGCAAACGCAAGGTCACACCCAGATACCAAATAGGGCCTATCAAAAACATAACAATAGGCGATCGGAACACTCTGTATTGAATTTGCTTTGCTTTGGAAAGGCTTTCAAATTCCTCAACAGTAAGTACTTCAATATCCCCAATATCGCGTACCTCCAACTGACCACAATGTGCGTGGTGATAGTTGTGGCTTCTTGCCCAATACTTGTAAGGAATGGTACTGAAGAAACTGGCAATAAAACCGATGGTGTTGTTCACATTTCTGGAACGAAGGAAGGACTGGTGTCCACAATCATGCTGGATGATAAAGATACGAACCAGGAAAAATGCGTTTACAGCGGCCAATCCAAGAGTAATCCAATAAGACCAATCCAAACTGAAATACATCAATACCCACAGACCAATAAATGGCAAAAAGGAATTAAGAATCTGAATGGTAGCCTTCTTTACACTAGGAGTGGAATATTCCGCTACGATATCGTTCCAATTTTTCAGGAACTTTTTTATCTCTGAATCTTGCATCTGAACTATTGAAATAAAACAAACTTGATATTGCAAATATGTGTATTTCCTTTCTAATGAACGGTAAGAAAAAGGAAAAAAATGAATCTAGCAACTAGAGCCTAGTTGCTAGCCACTAGTTTACAAACGTATATGCAAATCCAACTTTTCCCGCTCTTCCGGTACGACCGATACGGTGTACATAGCTGTCGTAATTGGTTGGGCGTTGAAAATTGATAACATGGGTTACATCAGAAATATCGATTCCCCGAGCAGCAACGTCTGTCGCTACCAGGACTTGAATACGTCCCGTTTTGAGTCGATCCAGTGCAATTTGACGACTGTACTGAGGCTTATCTCCGTGGATACAATCTGTGCGAATGCCCATTTTGTATAGGTCACTGTTCAATTTATCAACTACTCTTTTGGTCTCGGCAAACAGGATGACTTTGTCCATGTTTTTCTCACGGATAAGGTTTACCAGGACTTTCATTTTATCCTGCCCTTTTTCTACCCGAACAATTTCCTGCTCAATATGGTCGATGGTCTCTACAGAGTCAATCTTGATTTCCAATGGGTCATTGACCAATCTAGGAAGATTTTCATCAGTTGTGGCAGAAAACAAAAGGGTTTGTTCTTTACCATACATATGGTCGGAGATGGCCTGGATATCTTCTACAAATCCCATGTCCAGCATACGATCGTATTCGTCCAACACCAAAATCTTATACTCATGGAACCAAATAGCATCCTTGCGGGAAAGGTCCAACAATCGACCCGGGGTTCCAATCACCACATGCTGAAATCTTTTCAACAATTGGATATCGGTATACACATCCGTACCACCAATAAAACTGGCAGCATAAAGGCGCATTTTATCAGCCAATTCATAAAACTCCTCTTTGATTTGAATGGCCAACTCTCGAGTAGGCACCACAATAAGGGTTTTGAATGGGTCTTTTGCGGTAAGTAGTGTTTGAATAATAGGAATAAGAAAAGCTGCGGTTTTTCCGGTACCGGTTTTGGCAATACCCACTACATCTTTACCTGCCAACACATGTTCTATTGCTCTTTCCTGGATTTCGGTTGGAAATTTATATCCAATTCTTTCCAGATTTTTCAAAAGATGCGGATGAAGGTCAAAATCCTTGTAAGGTTTTTGCGCAATGTATTTTCGCTCTTTTACTGATTTTGCTTTGCGTTCGAAAAGATGTTCAGGTAAGCTTTCTTCTTTCTTTCTTGAATTTCTTCTACGGGAACCTGGGTTAAAGCGAGACTTGTTATTACCGCCATACCCGTTCCTTTTCTTGTTTCTGCCAGGTCTGGCAGGAACCGAGGAATTTGTCATGTACAAACATTAAGTGAAATAAATTAAAATCTTAGTTGGACCGAAATGCTAAGCAAAATGAAATCCGACTAATAAATTAATTTCACTCGACTTACAACGTGGTTCACTAAATACAGTGCAAAGATACGGATATTTTCAATACGTGTTGGTTAAGAAATACCTAATGCAAATTAAGCACGATCTTTTCATCTGATCCAGGTCCAAATACCTACCTTTAAATATGAAAGTTTTCGAATCTACCTTACTTGAATTGGATTCCAACCTTTGGGGTCATTACTTCCCGGTTCCATTGGAGATAAGTGACTATTTTAAAAAGGAAGGAATAAAAAGACTGCTTTGTACCATAAACGGAACAGTCACTATCCATTGTGCGCTGACATCAAAAGGAGATGGAAGTTATTTCCTTACAGTTGGCAAGGACACTCGCAAACAACTCAAGTTAAAAATCGGTGATACCGTGCATTTGAAACTCGAAGAAGACCCAAGCAAATACGGTATGGCAGTCCCGGAAGAATTTACCGAGCTTTTCGAATTTGAGCCCGAAGCAGATAAATATTTCCATGCCCTTACCCCCGGCAAACAGCGAAGCCTGTTATATTGGATCGGCCAACCCAAAACAAGTAATCCAAGGCTTAAACGAGCACTGGCCCTTGCTGAACATCTAAAGGCTAATCAGGGAAAGCTGGATTTTAAGATGTTGCATCAATTGGTGAAGGAGATTGAGATATAGGTTGATGGTGGAATGGGTTAATGGGTGTGTTTTTCCCCAGGACTAAAGTTGTTTAGTATTTTTATAATTTATCTTATGTTAAGTAGGATTATCGCAAAGGGGGCTAAGGCGTGGAAGGGCGCAAAGAGATGGTGGTTCTACCCTTGTCGTATTCTAACAATTAAATAAGCCCGGAATCGGTGAATACGGACTTGCTTCAAAATTACCCTATCCAGCAACTAGCAACTAGCAACTAGAGACCAGCAACCTAAGGCGCGTAAGTTCGCAAAGAGATGGTGGTTCTACCCTTGTCGAATGCCAACAAATAAAATAGTCAGGAATCGGTGAATACAGGGCGTACTTCAAAATTACCCAATCCAACAACTAGTAACTAGCAACTAGAGACCAGCAACCAGCATCCTTACTTTACCAACATTTTCCCACCATTTAATTTCTGTTTTAAAAAGTCAGTTCTCCTTTTAAATGGTGAGCCGGATAAAATTTTTCATTTTTACAGCCTAAATCAAAAAAGGATGAGCGACCCTAAAAAAATTGAGACTGCTGCGGTGCGTTTGCGTAAAGCGGAAGAAACCGGAAAGACCTGTAAACCCATACGGGACCTGATTGGTGAAACAGATATTGCAGCTGCCTACGCGATACAACAGCAAAATACCCGCTACAGGCTGGAGCGAGGCGATCGACTAGTGGGAAGAAAGATTGGGCTAACTTCTTTTGCAGTACAAAAACAATTAGGTGTCGATCAACCGGATTTTGGAGCGCTTTTTAAAAGTAGGGAAGTTCAAAATGGTGGACATATTGCAGTAACGGAGATGATGCAACCACGTGTAGAGACAGAAATTGCCTTTGTCCTCGCCAATGACCTGGAATACGAGAACCTCACCACCATAGATATATTGGATAGTATCGATTATGCTTTGGCTTCCATCGAGATTGTAGGAAGCAGGATCAAAGACTGGGATATACGGATCACCGACACTATTGCAGACAATGCTTCTGCGAGTCATTTTGTGTTAGGTCATCGCCCTACCCCACTTTCCTTTTTTGATGTAGTCAATTGTGCCATGGAAATGGAAGTGAATGGTATAGTAGTATCTAAGGGAACCGGTGGTGCTTGTATGGGTTCTCCGGTCAATGCCTGTTTGTGGCTGGCCAAAACCATGGCAGCCAATGGTACCCCCTTAAAAGCAGGTGATATCATTTTGACCGGTGCCCTGGGACCTGTACATCCGGTAAAGGCAGGTGATTTTGTAAAAGCTTCCATCGAAGGGCTGGGAACTGTTTCTGTTAATTTTATTTAAAAGAAAAGTAATATGAACTATAAGGAGTTGGCAAGCATTGTTGATACCGCAGCGGCTGAAGCGAATGCTGTAGAGCAGTTGAGTCAAAGCAAGGAATTTACTGTGGATGAGGCATATGAAATCCAAAAGGAAGCCATCAATTTCCGCTATGATCGAAATGAGCAATTCATCGGTGTAAAGTTAGGCTTTACCAGTAAAGCTAAAATGGAACAGATGGGTGTTCATGACATGATTTGGGGCATTTTGACGGATGCTATGTTGTATGAAAATGGCGCTACCCTACCCCTTTCAAAATTTATTCATCCCCGCGCTGAACCCGAAATTTGTTTTCGGACCAGTAAAGCATTACCGGCTGAATTGACCCTTGAAACAGCCCCAGATTATATAGATGGTGTCGCAGCTGCCATAGAAATTATTGACTCCCGCTATAAAAATTTCAAATTCTCTCTCGAAGATGTGATAGCAGATAATTGCTCTTCTTCCGGCCTGGTCATTGGCGCTTGGCATCCCGTTGATACACCAGTAAACCACCTGGCTATTCAAATGGAATTTGATGGAAAGGAAGTGGCGGCTGGTAATTCAAATGCTATTTTGGGCAATCCCTGGGAGTCGGTTGTTGCTGCTGCAAGATTGACAGCTCAATACGGTCAAGAAGTACCTGCTGGCTCTCTAATTATGGCCGGAGCAGCGACCGCAGCGGTTTTTCTGGAATCGGGTAAAAAGGTGGTAGCAAAAGTGGAAGGATTGGGCGAAGTGAATTTTTTGCCTCAATAATTATAGTGTAAGCAAAGGTTTTCCAATCCAGATTTCGACATTCTTTTTCCAAATGTCCCTTCTATCCTGTTGGGTAATAATGCCTGCTTCTACCCCTTCGTCTATGACTTTGCCCGGGTATGAGCCCGGTACGGTTTCCATCTCTCCCAATGGATACGGATCGTCCATGCCTGCCAGCACCTGGCTAACTCCTT
>JAGQWW010000120.1 GCA_020436955.1 Saprospiraceae bacterium
TACTATCCTCAACCAGGCATATATATCTTCCGGTGTACCTATCAATGTAAGTTTTGAAGACAATTCCCTATTTGGGTTTCAACAGAAAAACCTTATTGGTTTACGGGCCGATTATGATGTGAGTAAAAACCTTGTGATTGGAGGTACATACATGCACTTGTTTGAAAGGCCATTTACACAAAAAGTAAACATTGGTGATGACCCTATCAATAATAAGGTGTATGGTTTGGACTTTTCCTGGGGTGATAAATTGCCCTGGTTGACAAAAGCAGTGGATGCAATCCCACTTTTGGATACCAAAGAAGAATCCAACTTTACCTTAACAGCTGAAGGTGCCGCTATCCAACCGGGCCACTCCAAAGCCATTAACGAAACGGCTGATGAGAATAAAGGAGGGGTAGTTTTGATTGATGACTTTGAAGGTGCATTCCCTGAATTCACCCTTTCTAATGCTGCCATCCAAGAGTGGAACATGGCAGCAATTCCGGGTAATGACATCAATAACAACAACCCACTTTTCCCTGAAGCAGAAGCTGATGGACTGTTGCCTGGTGTTAACAGAGCATTGTTGAACTGGTTCCTGGTAGATAATACCGCTCGCTCTGGTTCGGAAACTGCCAATGACCCGTATGTATCGATTGTAGACTTTAATGAAATATACCGTGAAGGACAACGTCAGAGTTTCCAAAACCTGATTCGCCCATTGGTCCTTTCTTATTTCCCTAACGAAAGAGGGGTTTACAACTTTGACAGACCTAATGGTACTGCTTTTTCAGCTGGTTTGGATAACCAGGGTAACCTACTTGATCCTGGTTCTCGCTGGGCAGGGATTACCCGCCAGTTACAGAACAACGATTTTGAAGCTACCAATGTTGAATTTATCGAATTCTGGATGCTGAGTCCGTTCTTGGATCCTAGAACTCCGGGACAAAGTAGTGGAACTGCTGAAGATCAACAAGGTACTTTGTATATCAACCTTGGTAACGTTTCAGAAGATGCCTTGAAAGATTCAGAATTAGCTTTTGAAAATGGTTTGCCTGGCCCTCCGGGTACCATTAGTGCTGACAGACAATTTATCAGAACTGATTGGGGGCGTGTGCCTGCAGGACCGGTTGTAACCGAAGCATTCGATAACGACCAGGCTGCAAGAGAAGCACAGGACATCGGATTGGATGGATTGACAGACCAGGAAGAAGCAGAACAGTTTGCAGATTACTTGGCTGCAATTGATGCATCCAATATTGATGCTAGTAAAAAAGCTGAAATCAGACTAGACCCTGCTAATGATAACTTCCAGTTTTTCACTGCTTTTGCTGACAATACTCCAGTAATTGAAAAATATAAAAGCTTTAGTAAACCACAGGGTAACTCTCCGGTAAATACCAATAGCAATATCGTAGCTTCTTCCCGACTTAAGCCGGATTCAGAAGATTTGAACGACGATAAAACGCTGAATGAGTCAGAATCCTATTTCCAATACAAAATCCCAATCCAGTGGGATGGAGGTTTAGGAGTAAAATTCAACGAGTATGTAACAGACTCGGTTCAGGTAAGAGATGGCAACAACGAAATTTACAGGGTTTGGTACAACTTTAAAATTCCAATTACTGAATATCAGACTGCAGTAGGTGGTATCCAGGATTTCCGTTCCATCCGTTTTATTCGCATGTATTTGAAAGATTTCAAAGCGCCTGTAAACCTGGCATTTGTTGATATGAAATTGACAAGAAGCCAGTGGAGAAGATACCGCAGACCTTTGAAGGAAGATGGTGTAAACGTTCCTGACCAGTATCCTGCAACAGGTTTTGATATTACGGATGTAGGTTTGGAGGAAAACAGTACCAGACAGCCTTTTAATTATATCCTTCCCAAGGGTATCCAAAGGGAACAAAATGTCGGAGGATTTCAGCCAGGTATCTTGCAAGATGAGCGTTCTTTAGCCATTCGCTTAAGAGACTTGAGAGATGGAGATGCGCGTGGAGTTTATAAGCTTACCAATCTTGATTTGCGTGTTTATGAGCGTATGAAAATGTTTGTACACGCCGAAACCGAAGAGCTTGCAGCTGAAGATGGTGATTTGGAAATCTTTATTCGTGTAGGTAGTGATTTTGAAGACAACTATTATGAATATTCTATTCCATTGACCTACAGTGACTCTAGCAACCTACCAAATCCTCGTACCCAGCAGATCGCTTATTCAGATCGCGTATGGTTGGATGCTAATAATTTCGACTTCCCCTTGAGTCTTTTCACAGATATTAAGAAGGAAAGAAATAACAGGAATTTCTCCCTGAACTATGTTTATGAAAGCATGGACCCTGAAAAACCTGCAAACAGGACCCGCATCAAGGGTAATCCTGATTTAGGTAAGGTAAGGGGTATCATGATCGGTATCAGAAACCCATTTAATGATGGTGTGCCTCATACTGCTGAAATATGGGTGAATGAACTTCGTCTGAATGGTTTGGATGAAAGAGGTGGTGTAGCCGGTATCGCTCGTCTGGATGTACAGTTAGCAGATTTTGGTCAGCTATCTGCTTCGACACAGTATAGTAGTATTGGTTATGGAGGAATTGAGCAAAGATTGGCCCAAAGAAGCCAGGAAGAAAACGTACAATACGACTTTGCTGCTAGTTTTGAGCTGGGTAAATTCTTTGGGAAGGACTTTGGCCTAAAAATTCCATTCCTATGGCAATATTCCAAGAATAAGATTATTCCAAGATTTGACCCATACACTCGTGATATTGAATTTAAGGACCTTTTGAATGATATTGACCCGGCTGACAGAGATTCTGTTTACAACGCCTCGATCACGCAATCTGAGATCCAGTCTTTCAACTTCAATAATGTAAAAAAGAACAGGAATCCACAGTCGGAGAAAAAGCCGATGCCATGGAATATTGAGAACGTGACGCTCTCCTATTCTTTGACAGAAAGAAATGATTCAGATCCTCAGATCGAGTTCTCTCGTACAGAAGATCATTACGGTACCCTGGATTATAATTATTCAGCTCGACCATTTTATTGGCAACCGTTTAAAAAATTGATCAAAAAAGATAAGTTCCTAAAACTGATCACCGAATTCAACCTGAATCCTGTTCCAACCAATCTAGCCTTTGGTATGGCCCTGGATAGGAACTATCAGGTTACAAAACAGCGATTTGCAGGGAACAATCCATTTTATAATACCTTCTACCAAAAGCAATTCCTTTGGAACCGTAATTATGCGTTGAATTGGGATTTCACAAAATCCTTGAAGTTTAATTACAATGCTACAACCCAGGCCATCATAGATGAATTGGAAGAATTTGATGAAGAAGGTAACCCACGTACCCAGGGTGAACTAAATGATTACATCTGGCAAAATCTCCGTGATTTTGGTCGTACGAAAAATTACACGCACAACTTCAGCTTGTCATACACGCTGCCTTTGAAATATATCCCATTGTTGGATTTCATGAATATCAGGGCACAATACAATGCAACCTATACTTGGGCAGGTGCCTCACTGAACGCAACAGAATTGGGTAATGTTATTTCGAATCAGCAAAAGCGTGATCTGAATGCAGAGTTGAATTTTGAAAAATTATATAATAAGTCCAAGTACTTAAAATCAATAAATACACCTCCTAAGAGTCGTCCAAGCCGTACACCAAGAGGTCGGATGAATACTGCTGATGATAAGGATCCAAAAGACCAAAAGGCAGAAGAAGAGGAAGGTGCAGACAAAAAGAAGAAGAAAAATGAAGGACCATCAACCATCGAAAAAGTCTTGATCAGACCTTTGATGTTGATGCGTAACGTTCGTTTCAGATACACAGAAGATTTTGGAACAATCATTCCAGGATTCATGCCACAGGCTAAATTCTTTGGTCAGAATGAAGGATTTACTTCTCCAGGCTGGGATTTTGTAGCAGGTTGGCAACCAGATGACGCCTGGTTTAATAAAGCGGCCACCGGTGAAAATGGCGTTCCATGGATTACCACCAATTTCTTCTTGAATCAAAAGGTACAGCAAACCTACTCTCAAAACATTGATGGTAAATTGACGATTGAACCTTTGAATGATTTCAGAGTGGATATTGAAATGAGGCGCCGTTATGTAGAAAACCATTCCGAGCTATTCAAAGATGCAAATGGTGACGGTTCGCTGCAGCGATTATTGCCACAGGATGTAGGTTCTTTAGAAGTAACTTATTTCACAGCCAACACCCTTTTTGGAGGTGATCCGGATGGTATCGATTTATTTACCAAGTTTGAAGAAAACCGGACCATTATCTCCCAACGATTGGGTGTGCAAGGAACGGAACATAGCAAAGACGGAGCACAGTATACAGAAGGTTATGGTAAGTATCAGCAGGATGTATTAATTCCTGCATTCCTTGCTGCCTATACAGGAGCTGATGCCAATACTACCCTATTGGATGTATTCAAAACAGCTCCAAAACCAAACTGGACCTTGAATTATGGTGGATTGGCAAAGATTCCGGGCTTGTCCGAAATCTTCAGCACCATCAGTATCAAGCATGGTTACCGTTCTTCGATGGTTATTAATACTTACAGCACCAGTCTTTTCTATGACCAGAATTTTGGCCAGCAAAGTCAGGAAAACCTGAATCCTGAGACTGAGAGTTATTATTCAAGATTGGAGATTCCAAACATCATCATGCGGGAAGGATTTTCTCCTTTGATTGCAGTAGATGTTAAAACCAAGGAAGGCATTTCCGTCAACCTTGGAATGGATAAACAACGTGACCTGGAACTCAATCTAACCTCTTACCAGTTGGCAGAGACTCAAAGTACTTCTTTTGAAGCCGGTTTTGCTTACACTATTAAAGGAGTTGAATTTGGATTCCTTCAAGGTGGAAAGAAAAACAAGAAGAAAGAAGAAGAGAAACAGGATATAGGCAACCAGTTCCTGAATAGAACATTTGGAGGAGGAAGAGGTCAAAGTAATCCTCAGGATTTGAACATTGCTTTCAATATGCAATTACAAGACAACGTGACCATTAACCACTTCCTGGATAAAGATATTCATGAGAAGATTCGTGGACAGTACCAGTTGAGAATCAGCCCATCTGTTGATTATCAGCTTAACCAGCGATTGAATCTTCGATTATTTGTCGATTATACGCTGACCAAGCCAAAGACATCGGCTACTGCTCCGCAGACACAAATATTTGGTGGATTGAATATCCAATTCACGCTGAACTAAAAACAAAAAGCCCTCGTAATGCTACGAGGGCTTTTTTATTCCTACCTTCAAAGGATGGAAAAATCCAAAGACAAAATATCCATAATTGAACTGGAAGGTTTTAGTCTAATCTATTCTAAGACAAGCCACTTAGATGCCCTTCCATTTGAAATTCACCGTCAGGACCAATGTATCAGGCTTCATTTTGGGATGTGGGGAGATTACAAATTTGAACATTTCCAACTTGAAAAGACCTTTGACCTGGTAGGTGGCCACCATAACCTGATGTATTCAGATGGCTTCTCCATGAAAGTTAGTCCTAAAACACCTGTAATCGAAACGTATGGTGTGCATTTTGAGAAGGACTACTTCCTTGACCTAACAAAAGATGCAAAGGGTTCACTTTTACGATTTAGGAAATCCATCCTTGAAAACAATCCCTGTATCATAAGCCAGGATTGGCCAGGCATCAATGGCCCATTGCACAGGGCACTGATTCAGGCTATCCATAAACCAGCATCAGGGTTTACCAATCAACTTTTTTTAAAGGGCAAAATGCTGGAAATATTCTCTATGGTGCTGGATGATTACTCCAATTTGGAAAAGGGTGAATCGGTTTTAAAAACAATGAAGGACAGGGAGAAAATAATTCAAGCCAGAAATCTATTGATCCAAAATTTCCAGGAACCACCTTCTATTGCAGGTTTATCAAGGACTGTGGCTGTGAATGAGTTCAAACTGAAGAAAGGATTCAAGGAAGTTTTTGGGAAAAGTATTATTGCCTACCTCAACGATTACAAAATGGAATTGGCCATCCAAAAGGTTGAGCATACAGAAGAAAGCTTAGCTGCGATTGCTGACGAACTTGGTTTTTCCAGCCCCCAGCATTTTAGTGCTGCTTTCAAAAAACAATATGGAATTGCTCCATCATTTGTAAGAAAAACTTCAGAAGGTGTAAGTAGTATATCAAATTAATAGTCACCTTTGCTGAAAATAATTTTGCATGAAAGAACCATTGTTTATCAAAAATGAAATTAGCATCGACACTGATGCTGATACCCTTTGGGATGCCCTAACTGAACCTGAATTTACCCGTGCTTATATGTTTGGCTGTGAAGCAAGGTCAGAATGGACGCCTGGCTCAACACTGGAGTGGGTTGGAAATATGGAAGGTAAAGAAGTTTGTTTTGTAAAAGGAACCGTTGTTGAATATCAACCACCGGTAAAACTTGTTTATACCACTATAGACCCCAACGGTGACTATGAGGACATCCCCGAAAATCACCTGACTGTCACTTACCTGCTGGAAGAAGATGGCGACGGTATGAAACTATCAGTTTCACAAGGAGATTACGCTATTGCTGAAGAAGGTACCAAGCGATATGAAGAGTCTATGGCTGAAGGTGGATGGCAGTCTGTGCTTGAAAAAATTAAAGAAATATTGGAGCAATAATATCCTTAAAAAGGGTTGGAATATGCTATCTTGATGGCTCACTTCCAACCCCTTTTTTATGAAACGAAACACCATAATTATCCTTGCATTCCTGCTAACTGCTTGTGGTAGCGTAAAACTCCTTCCTTTATCTGATGCTGACCTTGAAAGAGGCAAATCCATGTATCCGGACCTAACCATGGAAGAATTGCAAACCGGCAAAAAGCACTTTGAGTTTTATTGTACTCAATGCCATGGTTTGAAAAATCCAAAAAAGCACGACAAAGCTGGCTGGCAAAAAACCATTGAAAGAATGGCACAAAAATCAGCAAAAAAAGCCTCCATCCGCACTATTGACGAACCCACCAAAGCATCTATAATGACTTATCTGGTGACGATGAGTACGGGGGAATAGGTTTTTTTTGGTCTTTGGTCTTTAGTCTTTGGCTTTTCGTAATTCGTAAATCGTACCTCGTAAATTTCATTTACCCATTTACCTATTTCAACTATTTCCTCCGTGGCTTGGGTGGTCACCCCCCAATCCCCCCTCAAGGAGGGCGATTGATTTACGACTT
>JAGQWW010000121.1 GCA_020436955.1 Saprospiraceae bacterium
ATTCAGTTACATTAGAGAATTATTCCACAATGGAGATTAATGCTCCATTATTGGTAGGCTCCGGAACTACATTTGACAATAAAGGCTCAGGTAGTGTGACCATTTCCGGCACAGGAGATTTTCAAGCGACTACGGGAAGTACTTTAAATGCAGGTACATTTATATTGGAGGACAATGCTACCCTGCAAGTAAATGGAACTTTGTTTAACAACTCTGGCGGAACCATCCAAGGAACAGGTATAATCATTTCTTTAAGCAATGCAAACCTGGGGGGTACCATCATTCCGGGAACCTCTCCGGGAACGCTGGAAGTAACCAATGATGTCACCTTCAGCGGCACCATAGATCTCGAAATCGAAGGTCGTGGTGACAATTTCGGTGGTACCCCGGGTACCGATTTTGACCAAATCGCTTCTACCAATAGTGCCGCACTTACCCTTAACAACACAACCATAAACCTAATCTTTGGAGCGGGAACATTTTACAATGGTGACCAGTATACCTTCTTTGATTTTGGAAGTGTAGCAACAGTAGGTACCATCAACGTCAACAATAACAAAGGTTATGTCATGTCTTACCTCGGCAATGGGGTATTCCTAATCGTATCAGGGGCATTACCGGTTGAAATGACACATTTTGAAGCAAAAACCATTGATAAATCCGTATTACTGACCTGGGGTACCGCTTCAGAACTCGACAATGACGGTTTCGAGATCCAACGTATGGACGGCTATGGCAACTGGATAAAAATTGGCTTCCAAAAAGGAAATGGAACCACGCTTACTGCAAATGAATACAATTACCTGGATGAAAATCCAGCCCAGGGCACAAATTACTATAGACTGAAGCAATTTGATTTTGATGGTCAATTTGAATATTCACCCATCGTAAGCGCTACCATCGAAGGAGAAAAAACAGCTTTTAAAGTCTATCCAAATCCAGCCAAAAACACCGTAAACATCGCTTTGGACAATCCTGCTATAGGCACAATTGCCATCACCATTTTCAACCAAAATGGGCAGCAAGCAGGACAATTCCTTTTTGAAAAGGAAAATGAAATATTCGAAAGAAGTCTGGACATTAGTTCCCTTCCTTCAGGAGCTTACTCCCTTGAAATCAAAATGGACAGGACCGTCCTTCGACAGCGACTAGTAATACCATAGTATAAATAGTATCATTAAAGTGAACATGTATTAGAAAGGAGCCTTTGGGCTCCTTTTCTTTTTGCCAAAAACTGATCAGGATCATTTTAGATAATAAGCTGAAAATGTTAACTTTAGGAGAACCCCAGCGGCCATTTTTCACAGCCTAAATTCCCTACCATGAAAAATTTTACCATTCTTGTTTTTCTTCTTTTTTTCAACATTGGTTTTGCTCAGCAAGTAAAGACTTTGGTTTTAAAAGAAATTTACCACAAGACCATGGAAAGCACCAATAAACAACCTGATTTTGTACGGGTAGATGCTAAGGGAGGAGTTGTGGAATTGAGTACGAAATACAATAATGGTTGTACTGAAAAAGTGCATTATGAATTTAATTTCGACAAAGACATGTCCGTTTTAAGAGATGGAGAAACCTACGGATACACCTATTTTGCCAGAATAATTGATGGTAATTGTGAAACTAACCCATGGAGAGAACCCTACATGAAGCCAGGTTCAAGTAATGGTGGCTGGGCTGCTCTTTTGGGACAAACACGTTACGATAGATGGGTCCAACAAATTTCAGGTAGCGGTCCATACAACTATGCCCGTGCGAGACCTGGAAGTAAAGATGTTACAGGCGTCCAAAGAGGACAATTTTCAGCAAAAGGTTACACCAAAGGAACTCATACTTTTTTTTATTTTGATATCTATTCCTATTCGCATGATCCTAAGGAGACTTGCACTTATGAATTCCTATTCGTTTACGAGCTTACTGACGACGTGCCTTCCACACCCACCACAGCCGGTTGCGTTGCACCCGATTGTTCGAGTCTACCCGGTACCATTCCCGTATGGAACTTCCAAAATAACAGAGGCGAATGCTGGTGCCCGGAAGGAATGGTTTGGGATAGGATGGGGAATAGATGTGTAATGAGATAAGGGGATAGGGGATGGAAGATGGAAGATGGAGGATGGAGGATGGAAGATGAGGGTAATTTTATCCAAGTGCCGCCCCCTGGAGGGGGTTGGGGGGTGATAGAGTACATGAGTTAAGAATACATGAATTGAGAATTAAGATAGAGGAGGGGATCGGGGAAAGGAAAGGATTTTGAGAAAACTTAATCTTTTTACAGCGTTAGTGCTGTCAACTAAAAGGCTACCTTTGAGGTAAGCGCTATGAAAACAAAAAGCAGATAATTATGACCGGATTAAAATTGACTGCCGTACAGGCATTGGAAAAATATTTTGGGTACCATCAGTTTCGACCGCTTCAGGAAGAAATTATAGATCGACTGGTTGCTGGAAAAGACACTGTTGTTATCATGCCAACGGGTGGTGGTAAATCTTTGTGTTACCAGATACCTTCAGTCATTATGCCTGGATTGGGTATCGTTATCTCACCGCTCATTGCATTGATGAAGGACCAGGTTGAGGGTTTGCTGGCGGTTGGTATCAAAGCAGCATTTTTAAATAGTTCACTTTCGGGACAGGAGCAAATGCGTGTTATGGAAGACGCACATTCCGGGAAACTGGACCTGTTGTACCTCTCTCCTGAAAAATTAATGAGTCCCGATTTTCAAGGTATTTTACCATCATTGAATATCAATCTTTTTGCCATTGATGAAGCCCATTGTATATCAAGTTGGGGTCATGATTTCAGACCGGAATATCGCCAACTGGCACTTTTAAAAAAGCGTTTTCCCAATATTCCTGTTGCAGCATTGACAGCTACAGCTGATAAGGCCACACGGAAAGATATCGGTTCACAGTTGGGTTTACATGATGAAGAAATTTTCCTGGCATCTTTTGACAGACCCAACCTTAGTCTTGAAGTGCGTCCGGGGCGTAAAAAATGGCAACAAATAGTCGATTACGTTTTAAAAAGGAAAGGAGATTCCGGTATTGTGTATTGCAATAGTCGGAAAGGAACAGAATCACTGGCTGAAAAGCTCAATGAGCATGGGATTCAGGCTGGATATTATCATGCCGGTATGACCGATGTGGAACGCAATCGCGTGCAAGAAGCTTTTATCAATGACCAGATACCGGTAATCTGTGCAACTATAGCTTTTGGTATGGGTATCGATAAAAGCAATATTCGCTGGGTCATACACCATAATCTGCCAAAAAACATGGAGAGTTTTTACCAGGAAATCGGCCGGGCAGGTAGGGACGGAGCAAAGGCGGATACTTTGTTGTTTTTTTCGGTAAGTGATATCATTTTTTATGAACGATTGATGCAGGAAGGGCCGGCAGAATACAAAGAGCTGCAACGGAACAAACTTAAACGGCTGGAAGATTATGCACGAGCCGCTACTTGCAGAAGAAAGATTTTGCTGAGTTACTTTGGTGAATACCTGGAGGAAAATTGTGGTAATTGCGATGTATGTAAATCACCTCCTGCTACTATTGATGGTACGACCATAGCCCAAATGGCGCTTTCGGCTGTCTATCGTACGCGCGAGACCGTCGGTATTCAAACCCTGGTTGATGTGTTGCGCGGGTCCAGAAAAAGGGACGTTATCCAAAAAGGATATAACACCATAAAGACCTATGGGGCAGGAAAAGCCTTTAGCGAAGATGATTGGCTGGTCTATGTGGGCCAATTGATTCATCAGGGTATACTAGAACTGGCATTTGATGAAAACTATGCCTTAAAACTTACCCCGGTGAGCCAGGAGGTTTTATTTGAAAATAAAAAGGTAGAACTCGTACAGCCTGCAACTGTTGAAGAAAGATTGGCACAGCAGGAGAAAATCGAAGTCCGTACAGCTGAACCTGTTTTTGATTTTGACGATGCACTTTTTCAGCAATTGAAAACAGTAAGGATGGAACTCTCACAAAAGTATAGTGTGCCTCCTTATATTATTTTCCACGATAAGACACTACAAGAAATGGCAGCTGTCAGACCGACAGAGAAGGCGCATTTCTTTTATATTAATGGGGTGGGGGAAACCAAGAAGGACCGATATGGTGCACCATTTTTGGAGGCAGTCAAAGCATATGGGAAAGAAAATGGCATAGATGAAAAAGACCTTTTCAAAGCTCCGGAACAGAACGTTTTTGCACCCAAGAAACAGAAAAAGTCTAGAAAGGATACCGTTGAAACCAGCGTTGAGTTGTTTAAATCAGGAATGGATCTTGAAGAAATTTCGGCAGAGCGCGGTTTGGTGCCTGGTACCATTTTCAGCCATCTTATGAAAGCCTATCAAAAGGGAGAAGATTTGGATATCGGCAGGCTGATAGATAAATCCAGTTTGCAAAGGATACAAAAAGGAATGATTCAAATGGGTGAGCCATTCAGTTTAAAAGAGCTTTTTGAATATTTTGAAGGTGATATTTCGTATCCGGAACTGCGACTTGGTGTCGCGATATTGCGAAAGGAAGTAATCAGCGATGTATAAATCCTCAGACTGGTCACATAAAAATTAAAAATCAGGCGAAACCATCGTGCAATTTTTATTTTTGGCCATTCTTTCCGATGGAAAAACCTGAAACATGCGTTTGAACACCTTTTTTACTGGACTGCTATGCCTGGTTTGGTTGGCCGGGATGGGGCAAAATGGAAACAACCTATCCATTAAGGCAACAAAAGCTGCCGGAAAAATTCATTTAGACGGTAATTTAGATGAAGCAGCCTGGGTAGATGCCCAAATGGTGACAGATTTTAATCAAAATTTCCCTTTTGATACGCTAAAAGCTGCTTTGCAAACAGAAGTGAAGGTCACCTTCGATGATGCATTTTTGTATGTAGGGGCAAAAATTTACGAACCTCGCGCCGATTATATCATTGAATCGCTGAAGCGAGATTTCCCTCCCGGTCCTACTGATGTTTTTATCGTAAACATCGACCCTTTTAAAGATAAACTTACCGGATTTCATTTTGCGGTTTCTCCATATAATATCCAAAGAGAAGGTTTGATAGACGATGGATCCAACGTTTCCAGAAGTTGGGATAACAAATGGTATTCAGCGGTTTCCAATACGGAAGAATATTGGATAGTAGAAATGGCTATTCCATTTAAAACGCTTCGCTACAAGCTGCAACCGGGTGAAAATACCTGGCGCATCAATTTTGCACGGAACAGTGTAAAACAAAATGAGCAATCGACCTGGGGACCTATTCCCAGGCAGTTTGGTATCAACAATACTGCATTTTCCGGTTTGCTGATATGGGATACCCCGCCTCCTAAGCCGGGATTAAATGTTTCTTTGATTCCTTATGTAACAGCTGAGGCTGACCGCGATTACGAACTAGGTCTTCCTTTGGAGGATAATTATAATGCCGGTTTGGATGCAAAAATTGCTATTACTCCTTCTCTAAATCTTGACTTGACGATCAATCCAGATTTTTCCCAGGTAGAGGTGGATCAGCAAATCATCAACCTAAGCAGGTTTGAACTATTTTTTCCGGAAAGGAGGCAGTTTTTCCTTGAAAATGAAGACTTGTTTGCCAAGTTTGGCTTCCCTTCCAGTCGACCATTTTTTAGCAGACGCATAGGTTTGAGTTTTGGTACGATTGAAAAGGTAACTACCGGAGGCGATACTATCCAGGTGGACAGGCAGGTGTCGGTTCCGATTTTGGCCGGTGCTCGTCTGAGTGGAAAATTGGATGACAATTGGCGTATCGGTTTGTTGAATATGCAAACAGCCAAGGTAGACGATATTGGATTGAATCCTGCAAATTATTCGGTAGGTGTGTTGCAGCGTAAGGTTTTTGAAAGAAGTTATGCAGGATTGGTATTTGCAAACAAGGAGAATTTTGTTCAAAATGCTGAAGGTGGTTATTCTCTGGACCAGGAAGCTTTTAACAGAGTAGTTGGAGTGGAGTACAATCTGTTTTCAGCTGATAACAAGTGGGAGGGAGAATTCTTTTACCATCGGAGTTTTACCAATGGAGACAACGAAGATGCCCAGGCAGCGGCTATTTTCTTAGGTTACAATACGCGCCATTGGCGATTTTATATGCCTACGCATTATGTAGGACGCAATCATCGAGCGGACATAGGCTTCATCCCAAGACCGGGATTTTTTGCTGTAAATCCGGGATTCAATCATACGCTTTTCCCAAAATCAGCATGGTGGGCGAAGCGAATCATCAGTTACGGGGTAGGTATGTCCACCAATTTTACATTTAACCTGCCGGATTATAACCTCACGGACCAAAACATCAATCCTTATTTTTTCCTTGAGTTGCCGGGTAATAGTAATTTCAATATTGGGTATTCCAGGGATTATGTCTATTTGTTTTTCCCATTTGATCCGACACGCTCAGGTGAAAATGTGTTGCAAGCAGGAGAGGAGTTCAATACCAACTCAGTGGGTATGTATTTTAATTCAGACGTGCGGAAAGACCTTTATTATGAAATAGAATTGAATGCCGGTGGGTTTTTCAATACAAATTCTGTAAGTGCCCAAGGTGCCATCAATTATCGATTGCAACCATACGGCGTTTTCGCTTTATCCTTCCAATATACCCATTTGGATGTTTCGAGTATTGGCAAGGCATTCGATTATTGGATTTTGGGTCCCAGGGCTGAGATGGCCTTCTCAAGGAATCTGTTCCTCAGTGCCTTTTTGCAATATAACACCCAGGCCAATAATGTGAATCTAAACGCTCGTTTACAGTGGAGATTTTTGCCGGTATCCGATTTATTCCTGGTGTATACGGATAATTATTATTCAGATAATTTCTTCGTGGATCCGGGCGTAAAAAACAGGGCGATAGTATTAAAGGCTACCTATTGGTTAAATCTTTAATACTATCTGAGTAGATTACCTGATTTCCAGTTTTTCTGAAAAGGTATTATTATCGACAGTGATTTTTACCAGATACAATCCGGGTTGATGGGTAGGTAGGTCAACTTGTAGTTTGGAGTCATCAACCTGGAAACTATTTTGGTAAACGACCTTCCCTGTGACGTCAAGAATGGAAAGATTGATATCGGAATAATCCGTAATGTTATTGATGAAAACAAATCCATTGGCCGGATTTGGGTACAAGCTTATCTTGTACCCAAATCCATTGGCCGGATTTGGGTACAAGCTTATCTTG
>JAGQWW010000122.1 GCA_020436955.1 Saprospiraceae bacterium
CAGACCATCAATCTCAAGGAAAAATTATCCCTCTTTTCTGATTCCTGGAATCCAAGAATAATTGCGGGCTTAAATGGTCAATTAGTAAAGTTGGCGAAATTAGAAGGTGAATTTGTCTGGCATCATCATGCCATGGAAGATGAATTATTTCTTGTCATTAGTGGTGTTTTGGAGATGCATTTTAGAGATAAAATCGAAATAATTCGTCCAGGGGAATGCATCGTAGTACCAAAAGGTATCGAACACAAACCGGTAGCAAAAGAGCCGGTTGAAATTCTTCTTTTCGAACCGGAAAGCACCGTAAATACAGGAAATAATGAGGGTTCGGACTTAAGAAGGGAAAAATTAAATTGGATTTAAGTCGGGAAATCCTAATTTGGCTGCATAATTCGTATTAGGAAATTTACTGTATGAAAGCCATCACTATCACCCAACATTGGGTTTTAGACTTCGTTATCGGTCTTAATCTCTGCCCTTTTGCCAGGCAACCATTCAACAAACAAAAGATCAGGTTTGCCACCACTGAGGAGACCGATCCGGAAGAAATTCTGCTTTCCTTTTGGGAAGAAGTACAACTACTCCATAAAACACCACTGGAAATTGTTTCCAATACCCTATTCATTTTAGCTAAGGTAGATTGGGATTTTGAAACCTTCCTGGACATATATTATGTTGCAGAAGAATTATTGGAAGAACAAGGTATGCATGAATTTTTCCAATTGGCCGGATTCCATCCTGATTTTCAATTTGAAGAAACCGGATTTGAAGAACCTGTAAATTTTGTAAACCGCTCTCCCATACCCATGATTCATATTCTTCGAGTGGACGAGGTAGCTGATGCTATCGAATCCCACCCCGATGCTGAAGGCATACCTGATCGGAATAAAAATACGCTTGATAGTATCGGCTACAAGGAGTTGGAAAAAAGGTTTAAAATGGTTTATCGCGAGACCGATAACTAGAAACACCCATCCTTTGGTCAAAAACTAATAATATTCAAATTTTCCGGCAAGCGTTCGTACTGCAAAAAACGTTTACCTTTAGTGAGTTTCCCGAAGAGATAAACACACTTTCTTGCCCAAAACATTGCGCCCTTACCTTTATTTCACCGGAAACACCAGTTTTGAAATCTATCATTTGAAAAAATTAACATCGCTATGCACATTACCAAAGAGAGATTTACCTTACCATTATTTGCCTTGATTTTTACCTTGCTCATTGGAGCTTGTACAGATCCGGATCCAACCGTGGTTCGTGATTTTAACGACATTCGTCAAACCTTTAGTGAGTTGGACATCCAACCCGGTATCAATGATTTTACAATTGAAGCCTATACCGACATCTTTTGGAGTTTCCGAATCATTGCCCCTCAAAACACTACCGGTACCGGAAAATCTTGTGTAATTGCATTACACGACGAGCCTACTGAGGTCATGGGAGCACATCAGAATACAGATTGTTATGCTGAACCTGGACTTTCGGATTTAGATGGGTATATTATTAGTCCTAATGGTGGTTCTCAAAAATGGGATGATTTTTCAAACCAGGAACTTGTTGTGGGATTAATCCGATTGGCAAGAGAGTATTTGCCGGTTGATACTAATAAATTTATGGTCATGGGCTTCGGAGATGGTGGAAACGGTGCCTGGTACTTTGCTGAAAACTATCCAGATTTTGCCAAGACAGCCATGCCTATCGCCAGCTTTTACCCTACAGATTCAGAAAGTGGTGGATACAGGGTATTTGAGGTGCCAGTATATTGCATCCATGGAACGATGGATGATTTGTACACCATTAGCCAAATCCGTACCTGGGTCAATGGAACAGCAATTGCTGGTTCAAATGTCAGGTTAGAAGAAGCTACCGACCTGGGGCATGATGACCCATGCAATTATGTGCCTTTTATCCAAAATGGAGCACAATTTATAAGAGATTCCATTTGGAACTAAGCCACTTGAGATTTAAATGGCAATTCTTTATCCTTATACGATTTCACTTCAATGATATCGCTAGGTAAATAGAATCCATTTTTATTCAAAGCATCCAGTACCTGGTCAATGAGATTCCTTTTCAGGATTAATCCAGGCACATTTGCCTCAAAAGTATTGATCCAATATTGGACCTTAACATTGAGGGTACTGGCTGCTAAATCTCCGTAAACTACGCTAGGTGATCTTTCTCCACTGAGCACTTCCTGATTTTTACTGACGGTCTCCTGGATTATTTTTACCGCCTCTTCCATATTCGATTCATAATCGAGCCCAATAGTAAATTCCTGCCTTAAAAATCCATCAATCGTATAATTAATAACAGCATTCTTGATCACATTGGCATTGGGAATAAAAATATCCTTACCATCAAATGTTTTAATCTGAACATCCCTCAAGTTCAAGGTAATTACTTTACCTGCATGGCCATTTAATTCTACGGTATCACCTACTCTAAACGGACGCTTAAAAGCCAAAACTATCCCTGACAAAAAGTTTTCACCAATATCTTTAAAGGCAAAACCAAGGATAAAAGCGCCCAAGCCTGCAGTAGACAACAATCCAATGGCTATTTCTCCCAATCCAACTGCCTGCAGTAAAACTAAAAAGGCAATAATCACAAAAACCGTCCCGACCAAATTCGAAACAAATCTTGCCAACAAAGGATCATCCATCCTAAGTTTTAGACGTCTTAAACTGTACGTCCTAATCCACCGGGAAAAAAGGTAAATCAACAAAAAGAGAACAACCCCAACTACCAATTTGGGAAACAACACTACCAGGTTGTCATAATATGAAAGAACCTGTACTTTGATGTCTTCGAAAAAGTGCGTCATGTGCTTTTTTTTTAAAATGGTTACTGCTTCCAACCCAAAAGTAATTAAAGGAGTTCATTTCGGTGTTCGGTGTTCGGTGTTCGCAAATTCCATTCACCTATTCATTCCAGCCTCCAGCATCCAGCATCTAGCATCCAGCATCCAGTCTCCAACTTACACTTCCACCAGTTTCCATTTCCCTCTTCTGAATACGATGATGCATAACACAGCCAGGATGGATTCGCTGATGGCGACAGCTACATAAACCCCTGTTGGGCCCCATTCAAAAATTGTGGATAAGGTGTAGGCCAAAGGGATTTCAAGCAGCCAAAATGCGATAAAATTGAGCAGGGTAGGGGTAAAGGTGTCACCGGCTCCGTTGAATGCCTGTCCTACTACCATCCCATAAGCAAAAAAGACATAGCCGGCTGAGATGATGCGTAAGCTTAGTATGCCTGATGCTATCACTTCAGGATCACTGGAAAACACACCGATTAATAGTGGCGCAAATGCTGCATATATAATAGAAACTGTTAGGAGGAAAAGCATGTTGTATTTGGCTGTTTCCCAGACTGATTTTTCGGCACGTTCGGGTTGCCCGGCTCCCAGATTTTGTCCTACCAGGGTAGCAGCTGCATTAGCCATACCCCAACTAGGTAAAATGGTGAAAATCAACAAGCGGATAGCGATAACATATCCGGCTACTACATTGCTGCCAAATTCGGCTACAATTCGCATCAGGAAAATCCAGGATGCAGATGCGATGATAAATTGAAAAGTCCCGCCAACTGCAATCCTGATAAGTCGGGTAATGATGGCGAGTCTGATCCGTATATGCTTACGTAGCAAGGTTAAAATACCACCACCGAAAAACAGGATGTAAAGCTGAAACAAAACACCAAGGCCCCGGCCAACTGAGGTTGCAACTGCGGCACCTTCGACTCCCATAGCAGGAAATGGCCCCCATCCAAAGATGAAACAAGGGTCCAGTATGATGTTGATGATGTTGGCAACCCACAACGACCACATGGCAATAGATGCATTTCCTGCTCCTCGGAATATACCATTGAGGAGAAAGAGCATCATGATTACAACATTGGTCGCAAACATGATTTTGGTGTATCCAACACCCGAGCTGATAACTTCTTCAGAGGCACCAATCATAGCCAGGATATCTTCTGCGAAGTAGAATCCCACAATTCCTAAAGTAAAGGAGATGATTAGGCCCAATAAAATTACCTGAAAGGCAGTAATGTTGGCTTCTTCCCGTTTTTTCTCACCAATGCGCCTTGCTACCATGGCAGTTGCAGCAGCACTGATGCCAATAGCTAGCGAATAAACAAGCGTCATGATGGTTTCGGTAAATCCGATGGTGGCTACTGCCAAAGGGCCCACCTGGGCAACGAAGTAAGTGTCAACTAAAGCAAATAAAGCTTCTCCCGACATTTCCAGCATCATGGGAACCGCCAACAGGAATATTGCCTGTTTGATACTTACTGTGGTGTAGTCTTTTTCTTCACCTTTTATGGCTTCCCAAAACAATTTTAATTTCTTGGACATAGGGTCTAATTCAGGATTTATGTAGGGAAATACAAAGATTGAAAAAATAAAGTTCCATTGGAGCCTATACTTAGGTTTAATTTCCAAAAAATATTTTGGAACTCCTTGATTTAAAATGGTTTTCAATTGGTTGGTGATGGCATATTTTCTACCTTTGCACCCGAATTCATTCCCTAATCAAACCGTACTTTTTTGTACACCAAAATCATTAACCATCATGTCGGAAAATAATCTATTAATCCGCAAACGCACTGAAGATGCACTTTCAGATTGGCATGAAAAGGAAAAGACAGCGCTTGACTTGCTGGGCATAGTCGGAGAGCTGCGATTTGACAAGTCGATAGAGTTGGTATTCTTTCGCCAGGACATCTACGACACGCGCCCGAGTGAATTGTTACACATCCACGAAATTTCAAAGAATTATGTAAAGGAACCAATTAGTATTGAGACTTCCTTTGCCATCGCACAAGCAATTTCATTTTTGGAAAATTTACCTCCCGCAAAAATTGATATTGGAAAACTGGCGATTCAGTGGGGTAATGAAAAAGGAAAACACGCCAATGTATATGACTTCGTAAAAGATCATATTACAAATGTAATGGTGGATGTTACACAAGGAAATGAAGGTCCGAAAGATGTGATTTTGTATGGTTTTGGTCGTATCGGTCGCCTTGCTGCCAGAAGGATTATTGAATTGACGGGAAGAGGAGACCAACTTCGCTTGAGAGCGATAGTGATTCGCCAGAAAATGAAAACCATTGGAGAGGAATTGGAGAAAAGAGCAGCGCTTTTAAAATCAGATTCCATCCATGGGGACTTTAAAGGAATGGTAGAGATCGACTACGAACATTCTGAGTTGATCGTAAACGGAAATCGCATTGCCCTTATCATGGCTGGCAATCCTACAGAAGTGGATTATACCAAATACGGTATTAATAATGCACTTGTAATTGACAATACCGGTGTTTGGCGCGATAAAGAAGCACTAAGTGTTCATTTGCGTCCGGGAGTTGATCAGGTTATGCTAACTGCACCTGGAAAAGGAATTCCAAATATCGTTTACGGTGTAAACCAGGAAAGCCTTGATATCGACAATGATAAAATATTCTGTGCTGCATCTTGTACTACCAATGCTATCGTTCCACCATTAAAGGTTTTAGATGAAGCATTTGGTATCACCAAGGGGCATATTGAAACCATTCATGCTTATACCAACGACCAAAACTTGTTGGACAATTTTCACAAAAAACCTCGCAGGGGTAGAGGTGCTCCAATCAATATGGTAATTACTTCTACCGGGGCAGCTGAAGCTGTTGGAAAGGTACTGCCGCATCTGGGACCGAATATGACAGGTAATGCAGTTAGGGTTCCTGTACCAGATGGTTCATTGGCTATTTTGAGTTTGTCGCTTAAAAAGAATGTTACCAAAGAGGAGGTAAATGAAGTTTTGAAAGAAGCTACTTTACAAGGTGAATTGGTAGAGCAGATTCAATTTTCTACTTCTGACGAATATGTATCCAGTAATATCGTGGGAACCACAGCTGCGTGTATCATAGATGCTCCATCGACGATTGTTTCCAATGATGGTAGCAGTGCTACAGTATACGCCTGGTATGACAATGAGTATGGTTACACTTGTCAGGTAGTTCGATTGGCGAAATATGCTGCCAGGGTTAGAAGAATACACTACTATTAATAGAAATTCCCACTGGGATTCAACTTTTCTGTTGTAAAAGACCTTTTAATACCGTCGGGATCAATTTTCCGACGGTATTTTTTTTAAAAATGTTGATTTGTGATAGCTGTCACAGCAGTACCGCTGAAAACGGTCCATCTTTGTATCAACAAAAAAATCAACCTAAAATGAAAAAGAAAGTAACGTTCAGCGATTTAATAAATAGCGAAAAGCCGGTCTTGGTAGATTTCTCAGCAGAATGGTGTGGACCATGCCAGGCAATGGCTCCAATTTTACAACAGGTAGCAGGTTCTATCGGCGACAAGGGTAGAATTGTAAAGATTGATGTAGATAAAAACCCTGCAGTGGCACAGCATTATCAGATTATGGGTGTCCCAACTTTTATCCTTTTCAAAAAAGGTGAAATCATCTGGAGACAATCCGGTATGCAACCAGCTTCTGTATTGGAAAATCTAATCGAAAGAAATAGTACGAACTAGATAATGGTTTCTAGTGGCTGGTAGCTGGTCGCTAGATGTTTTTTCTATATAAAAAAGGAGCAAGTCATGATTGGCTTGCTCCTTTTTTGGCTTTTAGCCTTTAGCTGTTGGCTTTTAGCTCCTGGCACGGAGTGAGTAGCTTGCCAAAAGCTAACGGCCAATACCCAATAGCCATATTGTGCAACCACTCTTAACGAATAATTCTATTTAGGAGTTTTATCTTCTATTTCAATATGATCCAAGAACAATTTTCACAAACCTTAGCATATCTTTACAGCCTGCTTCCGATGTACCAGCGGGATGGCTCAGTGGCTTTTAAAAAAGGACTTGAGAATACTGAAAAACTCTGCTGGGAGCTGGGGTTGCCACAATGGCAGTTTCATAGCATTCACGTGGGTGGAACCAATGGTAAAGGTTCTGTTTCGTCTATGCTGAATAGCGTGTTGATGGAATCCGGATATAAAACCGGATTGTATACATCTCCTCATCTTCAGTCATTTACAGAAAGAATTCGCATCAATGGCAAAGAAATCAGCCAGCGTAAAGTTGTGGACTTTGTTGAAAAACGCCGCCATTTAATAGAAACGATCAGCCCCAGCTTTTTTGAATTTACTGTAGCAATGGCCTTTCACTTTTTTGCAGAAGCAGAAGTAGA
>JAGQWW010000123.1 GCA_020436955.1 Saprospiraceae bacterium
GATAAGAGCCTCCAATACCTACAACTATTAAAATGTCCGAATGTGAGCGAATTTTATCAGCTGCTGATTTTACCCTTTGAAATTCATCCTTATCATAATTGAATGGTAAATCTATCCAACCGGTAAATTCATTTCCCGGTCCTTTACCATCCAATAATTGTTGCGTCGCAAATTGTGTAAAAGGCGTTATCATTTCCATTTCATGATTAGAAATGAAATCTTGAGTGGCAGCGTAATCAAAGGATAAACTTTTCATAAATTGGCAGGATATGGTAATGTATTACTTTTGTAAAAAACTTTTAATCAATTGATTGTTGTAGAATTATTCGATATTATTGAGAATGCGTTTTCCATTTAGATAGGCAGTGTGGGAAACGACTTTTGTGGTTAGGCTAATTTGCGACTGCAAAGCAAATCATAAATTACCAGTAATGAAAAATTTATACCTTCTCTTTTTGGGTATTTTTTTCTCGGCCAGTCTGTTGGCCCAGGATGCTGGTGATAAGCCGGTAAATATCGAAACCGAAGAAATTAGCCTCATCGAATTTTTAAATCTTTTAACAGAAGAAACTGAGGCCCCCATTTCTTTCAGCAGGGATCAAATTCCAACAGAAGCAATAGTTTCTGGAGATTTCAGGAATCAAACCCTGAAGGAAGTATTGACCAGGGTCTTACCTCAGTATGGATTAAATTTCAGGCCGGTAGGCAATCAGTTGGTAATATTTGAACAACCCGTAATTAAGCAAAATGTCAAATGGACCATCGGTGGGTATATTGAAGATGAAACAACAGGAGAAAGATTGATTGGGGCAAATATCTTTGATCTTCAATCCGGAAAAGGAACTACCTCCAATAATTATGGATTCTTTAGTCTGACACTTGATCAAGGTCCTACCGATATCGTTATCTCTTACCTGGGATACCAGCCATACAAACTGAGCATAGATATCTCCAAAAACATCCTTGGAACCTTTAATTTAAAACCTTCCTTAACGCTAGGTGAAATTGTCATTACTGCCAATCGGTACGATGGAAAATTTTTAACGGAAGGTAAGGAAATCGGTGTCGGTGATATTAAGTCTATTGTATCTATTGGTGGGGAAAGTGATTTATTCCGAACCGTTTTGATGCAACCCGGTGTACAATCCGGTGCGGAAGGCATTGGAGGGCTAAATGTAAGAGGTGGGAGCAACGATCAAAATTTAGTGCTGCTAGATGATGTTCCGGTTTATGTTCCTCAACATACCTGGGGAGTCTATTCCATTTTTAATACCAGTGCCATTCAAAACGCCAGATTTTATAAAGATGGATTTCCATCGAGATATTCCGGAAGGTTATCTTCAGTTTTGGATGTAAGGACAAGAGATGGGAATAAAAAGGAATACGAAGGAGAATTGCAACTCGGATTGGTTTCCAGTAAAATAACCTATGAAGGTCCTATTCTTAAAGATAAAGCGAGTTTTCTTTTTAGCGCCAGACGTTCCATTACTGATTTTTATTCCAATATTTATTATCGAACCATCAGGGAAAATGAGCCTGGTACATCTGGGACGATTAAGTATTATTTCTATGATTTGAATCTTAAATTTAATTATGCACCAACCATACGAGACAAGTTCTTTTTGAGTCTTTATAATGGGCAGGATACCTATAATGATAATTTGTCCATTCGGAAATATGTTGTCAACAGGGTAGCGTATTTCGATGAAACCAAAGATGAATATTGGGGAAATAAGATAGCCTCATTTAGATGGAATCACACCTATAGTAATAAGTTATTTTCAAACACTACGCTTACTTTTAGCAGGTACGATTACATCTCCAGAGAAGAAACTAATATTGAGTCTTATCATGGTGGACGAAAAGAAGAAGATATCTTTAGGATCAGCCAATCGAATTCCAATATCCGAGACCTGACGGCTAAAATAGATTTTGAATATTTTCCGGAATTCAATCATAAAATAAAATTTGGGCTCCGGTTTACCAACTACCGATTTCAACCGGGAGTAGTTGATGCGCAGGAGAATTCCTTTACTAATCCTACTGTAGTTGATTCATTTTATTCCATTATAGATACTTTCTGGAAAAGGTCAGAAATCGCTCCCAATGAGCTGGGCACTTATATCGAGGACCAATTTGAGCTATTTAAGAATGGAAAACTGGCTGCCGGGTTGCATGTTGCAATGTTTATGACAGGTAATAAAAACTGGTACAGCTTTGAGCCCCGGATTCGTTTTTCCTATTCTTTAAACAAAACTATGGCAGCTGGAGCCGGGTATGAAAAAATGACCCAATTCCTTCATCTGCTTTCAACCGGAACTATTGGATTGCCAACTGATATTTGGGTGAGTGCTACAGATAACATTCATCCGCAACGAGCAAACCAATATTCGCTATGGTGGCAATATAAAGACCCAAAATGGTTTGAATTGAGTGCCAATGCCTATTATAAAAAGATGCGCAATTTGTTGGAATTCGTAGAGGGATCAACTTTACAGGTTAATGCCTCTAACTGGGAATCGAGTGTAGTAAGTGGGGTAGGAGATACCTATGGATTGGAACTAGCATTGCGTAAATCTTTAGGCGCAACAAAAGGATGGGTAAATTATGCTTATGCGCATGCAAACCGTCAGTTTGATGATATAAATTCAAAAGAAGTATATCCGTTTCGGTTTGACAGAAGGCATGTGTTAAATATTGGTTTAAGTCATGAGTTCGCTCATGGTTTGAATTTAAAAGCTAATTGGACTTATTCAACCGGTTTAGCTACCTCTTTACCGGGTGGTTTGTATATCAATATACCAGGCGTTTCTTTTCCTCCATTAGACGTGTTGACCTTTGAATCAGTGAATGGATTTCGAATGCCTAATTATCATTTTCTTGATATAGGAGGTACTTATTCATGGGAAGGATCATGGGGAAAACAATCAATCGAATTTGGATTGCACAACATTTACTTGAGAAAAAATCCTATATTTTATGAGATAAGGGAAGAAAATCGTCTGTACCAGCGGTTTTTACCACCACTTTTACCTTCATTTAGCTACATTGTTAAAATATAATTTTGTACTTTTGTAAGAGTCTAGACGAATAGTTTATGAAAATTGCGCGTTACTATCCAATTCTTTTTGCAATGTTCCTGCTGGCAGGTTGTCTCGAGCCAGTGGATTTGCCTATATTGAATGGAGAGGCGAGATTAGTACTAAACAGCAACTTCACTAACGATCAATATTTCCATGTAAGGGTTTCCCAAAGCAGAAACCTTCAAGATTCCTCTACTTTTGTTTTCGTAAATAACGCTACAGTTAAGATCTTTCATGACGGTGAGTTATTAGAAACCTTGACTTATTTTCCGCCTGATGACAAGGATGAGTTCCCAAGTTATCGTTCATTATCTATAAAGGCTGAGTTTGGAATTGAATATGAAATTATAGCTGAAGCTCCGGGTTTCGCGTCCATAACTTCCTCCGGAAAAGTTCCTTTTCCTACTGAGATAACAGATACTTCTTTAGAAGATGAAGGCAATCAAACATCTTCCTCTTTTGTGTTCTTCAGCCTTGGTATCGATGATAATCAGGTAGAAGATAATTATTACCACATTTTGGTATACCAATTAGCTGACCAATTGGTTTCTTCCAGCAATGGGACTAAAGATTTTGAAACAAGGTTATTTGGTCCTCTAAAGATGTTTACATTTGATCCGGATGCACCTGTTTCATTTTTTATAGATAATCGAGGTGCTTTAATTCGTGATCGTTCTTTCAATGGACAGGACAAAAAATTCACTTTCCGCGTGGATTTTGAAAAATTGAGAACTACTAATGACAATGGTCGAATTATTATTGAATTGCGATCTGTAACAGAGGATTACTACGATTATTTGACATCTATTAAACGTCAGCATGACCGGTCAAACAATCCATTATCCGAACCTGCAATAGATTTCACAAACATTGAAAACGGTTATGGTCTTTTCACCGGCTTCAGTGTTTCCAGAGACACGATTGACCTCCGCTAATTTTAATTATTCTTCAAAAGGTGGGTGAATTCTTTAAACAGTCTCTCTAAGAGACTACGTTTTTCTGTGATGATATCTGCATTACCTTTCATTTCCTGTTTAAATGGTATTACCTTCCCGTAAGTAGTTTTCAAGTTGTCTGCTAATTGGAAAGTAATTTCATATCCCTTTTCTTCGGATGCTATCGGTGCTAGGGTTTGCACAGTAGTTTTTAAGACCCCGTATTCTTTGTATGGGTATCCTTCCAGTTTAATATGGACAGTTGCTCCCGGTTCAACTTTTCCGCTTTCGCTGTATGGAATCAGTGCAGTTCCTTTAATACCACTTTTATCTTGTTTGGGTACAATTACCATTAATTCCTCACCAGGGTTATAAAATTTGTGCAAAGCCAAGCCACTATTCATTTGAACTTCACCATCAGTGGAAGCGATGATGAGATTTTCATTTTTCCAATTTTGAATGGAAAGATTCAACTCGCTTAAGGTCACTAACAGTGCTTGTTCTGCGTCAAGTACCAAATCACTTTTTTGCTGGTTTATATCCAGTATTTCACCTTCTAACTGATTTACTTTTAATTGGTTTTCCAATAGTTTTGCTTCCAGATCTTCTCGCGCCTCATTCATGCTATAAAAATGCTTTTGAGCATTTTCATAATCGATTGCACTTACCGAACCCTCCAAAAATAGATTACTGTCTCGTTTGACCTGTGCTTTTGAAATGGCCAAACTCTTATCTCGCCATTGGATTTGTCTCTCCAGACCCTTGTTCATGGATTGCAGGGACAGGATTTGCTGTTTTAAATTTCTAATCTTTTGAGCAGTATAATCCTTTTCGATCTCGAATATGTACTTTTCCAAAGCGTTTTCCAGCTTTTTATAAGGATACATCAAGGACCCATTTAAAGAAATTTTGGGAAGGGTGGCCGGAATGGTTGAAGGTTGTGCTATCCAGGTTTTAAGTAAGCTATCTACGAAAAGTAGGTTTGTATAACTGCCATCATGTTCGAAAACTGCGAGTAATTGATCTTTTTTTACCGTTTGTCCTTGTTGAATTAACAATTGGTCTAAAACTGCTTGCCTGGGTGCTTTGATTCGAATGGGAGGTTGATAACTCGTAATGATCGCAGGAGCAGATACTTTATCCGGATATTTTAGGAAAGCTGATAACAACAAAAGTATTAGCATGAAAACACTTACCAGGCCAATACCATGGCGTGTTAACCACCCTGGTGACTTTACGATAAAATCTTTCCCAAGGGATATATTTGAATCCGATTTAATACTTCTTTTTTCCTCCATAGATCAAAAATCATCTTAAAGATTGATTTAAAATAGGGTATGATCAAGGATAAAAGTCGAAATTTTGTGCAATTCATCATTCAATTTGCGACTTTTAGATTCGTGGGGATAAATTGAATATGTAATCATGCAAGAAGAATCATACATTCTGCTTCCGGTAACCATCCCTCAAGATGACCTGGAGGCATTTATCAACCAATCGTTACCGCTGGATTTGTATACCGGTTCCGAAGAGGAATTGGGGTTTGATGTTGAAGGGACCAGGAAAGGAAAGATTGAAGTAAGGATGGAAGGCCATGAGATTTTCTATAAACTGAATCTTGCCGTAACTGTCAGTAAATCAACTTTCCTTTCAGATATTGAAGGGAAAGGTAGTTTAGAACTTGAATTGAAAACCAGTTTTACCATCACCGAAAATTGGGAGTTAGATTCTCAAACAGTGTTGGAATTTTACGAATGGATAGAAGCACCCAAGGTGAAAATTGGGATAGCAACCATTCCGGTGAAAAATATAACGGACAATTTTATCAAAAGAAACAGGGAAAGAATAACAGCTGCAATTGATAAAGCAATCAAGGAAAAGGTGAAACTGCAGGAACTTTTACTGCCAGCCTGGCAAAAACTTAATGAACCCATTGACATCAAAGAACCCTTTGAATTGCATTTTTTAATGCAAGCAGATTCCATTAAACTTAGTCCTCCTCTTGGCAAAACTGCTAACATCTGGAGCCATATATTTTTACCGGTAGATCCTGTTTTAAAAGTTGGTAAAGGCGTACATATACATGAAAACAAGCTTCCGCCTTTCCATTATCATTATAAAAGAGAAGATGAATTCTCTTTACGTATTCCTGCTGAGCTTCCTTATGAAATTGCCACCAGATTGGCCACGGAAAATGTTAGAGGAAAAGAATTAGAGGTACAAGGCCAAACCATCTATATCGAAACCATACACGTAGAGCAATTTGAAGGAAAAGTAAGTGTGGATGTTTCTTTCTCTGGCAGTTTAAAAGGTGTTGCAAATGCTACTTTTCTACCTGCATTTTCCAGTGAGGATAACGATTTGGTATTAAACGAAATGACCTTTAAGGTCAAATCAAAAAATGTATTGGCTAAAGGGGCCATTTGGTTATTTAAAGAACGTATCATTCATACCATCAGGGAAAATGCTACCTATTTTTTGAATTCTTTAAAAAAAGATATTCAAAACATCATCCAAAGGGAATTAGATGCACTTGCATTGCCTGATATAGCAGATCTCGATATCAATCTTGACCTCTTTGATATCACTCAAATTGATGTCCTTGAAGATAAGTTGATTATCCAAACCCACCTTACTGGAAATGGATTGTTGAAATTGAAATTGATGGGGGAAGTTGGTGAGGTATGAGGTATGGAGTATGAAGTATGGGGTATGCGGTTTGAGATATGGAAAATATTCAAACCGCATACCTTTTTTAAAGATGCCTTTTTACTTTTTTACTAGTCTAAGGCTGGCAAAATGTTTGTTTTGCTGGTCATGTAGTGTTACCGTATACAAGCCAGCAGGTAAATCACTAATATTCCAGCCGGTATTTAATTGGGCTACTGGTAAGATTCTTACCAATTGACCAATAGAATTTACCAGTCGAATAGTCTGGATGTCCTGTTCACCCTCCAGTTGGATTTTGAAAAAATCAGCAACCGGATTTGGAAGAATATTTCCATTTTGCACCACGGGTTTATCATCGGTACTAAGAGGTCTTAAACCGTCAGCGAACCATACTCCTTTTGTACCACCAGTAATAAAAATG
>JAGQWW010000124.1 GCA_020436955.1 Saprospiraceae bacterium
GCAATTATTTCCCATAATCGGTGACAAGAAAATCTGGTACAACCTGATGGGTAAAATAAATAGCTGCCGAAGTAACTTCTGTATCAAAATGAGAATTTTTCTTTTGTTTTCCCTTTCATAAAAACCCCAAACTGTCGCTTTTGGTTTTTTACCTTAATATTTGCCAGGTTCTGCTGGTCATCAAATACTTCGGTTAATAAGCTGTACTCCAATTCCACTTGTTTCGGTGCCTGCCATTTTTCCACTTCAAGATATATCCAGATTCCTGCCAGATCTTTTGCCATCTCTTTGCCTAAAAAAGACAAGGGTAATTCCTTTTGGTCCGCCCTAATGACAAAATTCTTTTGGATGTACTTGAAAATGATGCTATCTGCGTCCGGATGCTCCTTTGTAGTGCCAATTTGTAAAGGCGATTTGGTCCAGGGTTCAAGGCCTAATTCAAAATCGTCTATAAAAATATGCATAGCAATTTGCACATTGGGAGATTCATCTGTAAACTCTATTTCACATTTACTTACATGAAACGGATGCTCATTTGCTACCTTGGATAAAGGTGCATGGAAAAGAGTCAAACACACTATAAAAATCGAAGTAAACAATTATTTTTTCGCTTTAGGTTTATTGTTCTGCGCCTTTAATTTGATTTAGACCTGCATAATATATCAAGTACCAGTCATCTCCCATCTTTGCAAATCTCCTTACCAGCCCCAGATTACTGTTTTTTAAACGGATGCTTTCTGAAACCAAATTGTCATTTAGCACTAAAAAATTTCTGGTAAATTCATCATCATCCAACAATTGATGATACTTCCAATCATTTCTTTGCCATTTAAATTGTTCATTTCCCATGGTAAGGCTATCTGCATTGGCAGGTAAACCATCCAGGGGAAAAGTGATATGGGCTGTCTGATAGGCAGTGTCTCTATGAAACCGCATATAAAACGCGTTGAAATCGGTAAGGTTTGTCATGCCGGGCGTTTCTGCGGCTTTAGCAGGTCCTTCTTTACATGCAAATACCCCCAGAAAAAGTAATGTGACAAATGGAATAATCCGGTTCTTAATCATAGGTCTGAATTAGAACCGCAAAGATAGTCTTATGAAGGCAATATCAAGATTTTCTTTATTTTAATTGATCTGCTCTCAATTGGTCACTTCTGGCTTTATCAGGTTGTCCTAATAATTGGTGGACCCTGGCACGTTCTGCATAAAACAAACCTGCACCGGGATCCAATTCTATGGCTTTGTTGAGGTATTGTAATGCTTCGGTCGGTTTGCCCAACAATTTTTGGGTTAATCCTTCTTCATACCAAACATCAGCATCATAAGGATCTATTTTTAAATAAGCCAAATGGTCCTTGGAAGCCAAAGCATATTCTTTTCTTGTAAAATAAAAGAGGGAACGCATCAAGTATGCCTGACCATTGTTTGCATCCAACTCAAGCGCCTTGTTGAAATCGGGCAGAGCAGCATCCAGGTTTCCAATACGTGCATAGGTTGCACCCCGATTTACATAAATCTCGCTGATGCTGGTACCAAATTCAACAGCCTTATTAAAATGGAACAAGGCACTATCCAATTGGCCCTGATCAAAAAATATTTTCCCACGGCTGTTGTAAGGAATATCCTTTTCACGAGATAATTCGATGGACTTTACCAATAAAGATTTTGCTTGTTCCACCTGACCAATACTCTGGTAATATTTTCCAAGATTTTGGTAAGGTGTATAGGCTTCAGGTGAACATTCCATGGCATGAGACCAAAGGGTGCCGCCATTTTCCCAAATCTTGTTTTGTTGATAGGTCATAAAAATGAACACAAGGCTGTACACACCTGCCAATCCCAGAAAGATGGTTTGCTGAGCTGGTTTGAAATGGATTAATTTAGAAAGGTACCAGCCACCTATAAAGAACAATCCAAAATAAGCGACATAACTGAATCTGTCAGCCATGAGTCCCTGACCTGCTCCCAGTACCTGAAGCAAGAACATGATATTAAAAGTAAAAAATGCCAGTCCGAAAACCAGCGCCTTTTCATTCTTCATCCAGGCCCAAACGCCTGCACCCAACACAGCAAGGACTCCCAGTGGTGCAATATAGGCGCCCACCGGCAAATCAGCTTTATAGGGGTATAAAGGTGACATTTGATAGGGGAATACCCACTTAGCAATATACACACAGTAGGAATAAGCACCTACCAATAGTCTTTCTAAAAAGGTATAGTCTGTAGCATCTTCCAGAGAGCTTTCCTGGCCCAAAAAGTAAACTCCGGCCAATCCGAATACCAGGGAAAGGGCAAAGTGAGGGATTTTCTCCGTTATCAATTTGAAACTGATTTCCCTGTTCATCCAATAGTCAAGGGCAAGGAGGGACAGCGGAAGGGATACAGCCTGGATTTTTGAGAAAAGCGAAAGTACAAACAAGACCAAAGTCCAGGTTTTCCATTTTCGGCTTTCTTCTTTATGCAATTGAGCTTTGATCCAGGTATAAATAGCAGCAAAATAAAAGGCTGCAAACAGTACGTCTTTTCTTTCTGTGATCCAGGCAACGGATTCTACCCTCATCGGATGTATTCCAAACATCAAGGTGGCGAAGACAACTCCCCAAAAGGGCATGCACATTTTGTCCAGGATTTTATAGACAAAAAATACGCAAACCAGATGAAGTAGGATGTTATTGAAGTGAAAAACCTTGGGGTTGAGGCCAAAAAAGGCTTTCTCTAGGAAAAAAGTAAAAATGGGTAGGGGATTGTAATTACCAAGAATGGTTCCTGTCTCGGGATTGAAAATCCGTATCAGGTTTTCCATGTTGATCCTTTCCAGGTTAGGATTTTCGTATAGGTTGACTGGGTCGTCCCAATTGACAAATCCATTTGAAATGGCATTGGCAAATGCTAAAAAGGTAACTCCCAAAATGATGAATAATGGGAGATAGTTTTTCTTTTCTACAGCTACTGTACTTTTAGCCTTACCCTGTTTTTTACTGCTTTTACCCGTTTGCTTTTTCGCCATTTGATATTACTTTTTACAACCATACGAATTTCGGGCAAATGGGATACATTTTAAAGCTATAAGTTCTTATTCTTCTTGATTTTGTGAAGGATAATCTGCTTAGGTTTTTATGAACTTTTTGACATGCAATTGCCCAAAACGGTCCTTAAGGTAAAGTAAATACAATCCCTTTGGCAATTCAGCAATAGAAATTTGTCCATTTTGTATCATCCCTTTTTTGATAATAATTCCATTTGAAGAAAATATGGAATACGCTTTTGGTTGAATTTGTCCGGGGATTCTTAACAGGTCGGTGGCCGGATTTGGGTACAAATTTATTGTGTCCAATAAAATATCTGTTGCATTCACCATTACCCTGCAAGGGGACCATCCTGGAAAAGGTGAAGGAAGAAAACGAATGCCGTATATTTTCCTCAGACCTTGTCCTTGAACTTCCTTTTCGATTGATAAGGGTAAAAAACCAGTATTAACGAGTAGGTTTGAATCAGGGATAAAATCAAAAGCGTTTTCATTAGCCATACAATGGTACAGGGTGTCTGAATATTCTAACCAATCAAAGGGGTCTGTGTATTGATCAGCGTCATGAAAAGTGAGTAAACTACCTTTGACACAATTGTCTGAAATGAATTGGTCACGATCCCAAAAAAGGGTCACGGGTGGATATTTAGCCTGGACGTAAACCACCATGTCATCTCCAAACAAACAATTGTCTGGGTTAAAAGGAATTTTCTCTGCTGAAGTAATAAGCTTCTTGGATAATTTTAGGTGTAGATTGTTGGTCTTTTTCAGAATGCCAGCGCGGATTTCCAATACTTCGTCAAAAGGAGTTGAAAGTTCTTCCTCTCCAAATAATGGATCAATATCAGTAGTAGCAGCGGTGTCAAATCCAAGGTAGACAGAATCTACATTGCCAATTGCATCTTTCGCGTATAAAGTGAATTGAAAATTGGGAATCAGTTGACTATGCAACGGTAAAACAAAAGTCATTATGACAAGTAGGATGTTTAAGCTTTTCATAGGCTGAATTTTACAACAAGATAAAAGGAAATTTCCTTAACAAATTATAAGACCATATTGATTTAGCAATTGAAATGACTATAAAAAGAAAAAGCCCGGCTACTCGAAAGTGACCGGGCTTTTCTTAGGGGGGTGTTGCTTTTATAATTCTTTACGCAAGCGCGCCACCGGGATGTTTAGTTGCTCTCTATATTTTGCAACGGTTCTCCTGGCGATATTATAGCCGCGCTTTTGCAGCATATTTTTTAATTTCTCATCAGAAAATGGTTTACGCTTATTCTCTTCATTGATAATTTCCGTAAGAATCTTCTTTACTTCCAGGGTAGAAACTTCTTCTCCTTCATTGGTTTGTAAAGACTCTGAAAAGAATTCTTTAAGGCGTTTGGTGCCAAATTCTGTTTGGACAAATTTACTGTTGGCTACCCTTGACACGGTTGAGATATCCAATCCAGTAATGTCTGCAATGTCCTTTAAAATCATAGGACGCAAACGTTTTGGGTCACCGGTCAGGAAGTAATCGTATTGATACTGCATGATAGAGTACATGGTTTTGTACATGGTCTGTTGCCTTTGAATGATGGCATCAATAAACCATTTTGCAGAATCAATTTTTTGTTTGATAAACATGATTGCTTCCTTCTCTTGCCTGTTGGCACGACGTCCTTTGTGGTTGTCTTTGTATGCCAACAACATCTCGCGGTAATAATCATTTACGCGAAGTTCAGGAGCATTGCGTGAGTTGAGTGATAATTCCAATTCTCCATCTCTGTTTTCGATGATGAAATCAGGTACTATGTAGTTGATGGAATCTCGTGTACTGTTAGGATTGAATCCACTAGCGGGTTTAGGGTTGAGTTTGAGTATCACATCAATAGAATATTTGAGTTGTTCCTCAGGAATATTCAATTGACGCTGGAGTTTAGGGTAATGTTTTTTAGTGAACTCGTCAAAATAGTTCGTGATTATCTTTTTAGAAATCTGGAAGGTGTTGAGGTCATCATCATCCAGTTCCTCAGTTTTCATTTTCTGATTGATTTGCAGCAATAAACATTCCTGCAGGTCCCTGGCGCCTGTGCCGGGCGGATCAAATTTTTGTACTTTATCTAGGGTCTTAAGTATTTCTTCTTCAGAGGCAAAAATATTTTGAGAAAACATTAAATCATCGATGATGGCAATCGGGTCACGGCGAAGGTATCCGTCGTCGTCAATACTTCCGATTATCTGTCTGGCGATCAATTCTTCGCGCTCATCTTTTAAGTCGAGCATACCTAATTGTTGTTCCAGGTATTCGTGGAACGTATTTTCTACCGGGATAGGAATACTGCGGTCTTCTTCGTCAGGATTGTAGCTGTCGCCTCTGGTCTTGTAGCTGGAAGGGTCGTCTTCCATGAATTCAACCAGGTATTCATCGAGTTCAAAATCATCTTCTTTGAGATAATCTTCCTCGTTGTTGTCATCATCTTTTTCTGAATCGCTTTCTCCTCCACCTCTTTCAATATCGTCGTTGGATGTTTCAAAAGGGTCATCTTTATCATCTTCCCCTTCTTCCAATGCAGGATTGGCTTCTAATTCTTCCTTAATACGTTGTTCAAGTGTAGCGGTCGGGATTTGCAATAACTTCATCAGCTGTATCTGTTGTGGAGACAGCTTCTGAATCATTTTCTGGGACTGCGTTTGTCTAAGCATAAAATCTTCTCGTTCGGTTAAGAATAGTGTTCCACGGTTTCGGTTTTAATGCAATTTTCCCATGCTATTAAGACAAAATATACACGCATTTTGTTTGACGTGCCCTCCCTGTCGACCCGATTTTTTAATGCAATTTGTGTGTAGTTAGATCGGGTGCGTTAGTGCTTGTTCAAAATATATGCCAAAAATTTTTAATATGTTAATTTTAGGGTCGGGGAAGTCAAAAAATCCTGATATTGAGGGGACGATATCTAAACGAAAATTGTATTTTGTCCTTACAAATTTAAAAAATTATAAACTAAGATGCGACACCAAATTTGTGCATTTTTGTTAAAGCTTTGGGGTTTTCGTGTAGAAGGTCAATATCCACACGCTATCCCTAAATGTCTCATCGTAGTCATGCCTCATACCAGTAATTGGGACTTTCCCCTTGGCATATTAGTACGATGTAGTTTAAGTGCAAAAGGGAATTTTGTTGCAAAAGACAGCCTTTTTAAACCACCTTTTGGATTTATTTTTTACAAACTGGGTGGTGTGCCAGTCGACCGATCCAAGAATAACAACTTTGTTACCTCAGTTATCGACACTTTTGAAAAAAGGGATGAATTGAAATTAGTTATTGCTCCGGAAGGTACCCGCAAAAAGGTAAGCAGGTTAAAAACCGGTTTTTACTGGATAGCGCGTGGGGCTGGGGTACCTATGATTTTATGCAAATTTGATTGGGGTAAAAGAGTCGTTAGTTTTTCCGAGCCTGTTTATACTACTGATGATGCACAACGAGATTTTGAAGGTATCCTTGACCATTTCCGTGGTGTGCCAGGCTGCAATGTAGAACAGGGTATTCCTGCCGATTTTCAGCAACAGATAGTTTAAAGTCCTGTTAATTTTTCCCCCTTTCTGGGTAAAACAACGGTTTTTGGGGTGACTAGCCGTTACTTTTTCGTCAATTATGATACAAGTTTAAAACGTGCGGTCTATTTTCGCGCAAAAATTACAACACACGATTATGAAGAAAGTACAATATCTTATTGTCATTTTATTGGTAGCATTTTCTACACAGTTTTCATTCGGACAAAAGTTTGGCCACGTAAATTCCGGTAACCTGATGGTTTTGTTGCCAGAAGTTAGTCAGGCTGACAGTACCTTGGCGCTGTATCGCGACTCCCTTATCCAGGTAGGACAGGAAAAGGCAAAAGTTTTAGAAGAAAAAGTAAAATCTTTTTTAGCTAAACGTGCCTCCGGTGAGATGACACCAAAAGAAGAACAAACAGAAGGTGCCAAATTGCAAGAAGAAGAACAGGCACTAGGTGCATTTGAACAAGAAGTCAGAGCCAGAGTTCAAGGCAAACGCGAACAATTGTTGGCTCCAATTCTAGAAAGTGTAAACGAT
>JAGQWW010000125.1 GCA_020436955.1 Saprospiraceae bacterium
CATCGCCAATTATGCGCATTTTAAGGATATCTATGTAAGCCCTGATGGAGACAGTCTGGACTGCGACTATTATGTACTTCCATACAATCTGGAAAAAGCCAAAAAACAATTCAAGCAGGTCGGTCCTATGCTTGACTGTTACGACCGTTTCCTGGGCCCATATCCATTTTGGGAGGACGGCTTTTGTATGGTAGAAACTCCCTACTTAGGTATGGAACACCAATCAGCCATCGCCTATGGCAACAATTATAAAAGAGGCTATATGGGTGGCATGCAGGCAGATGGCCAGGATTGGGATTACATCATCATTCACGAATCGGGACACGAGTGGTTTGGCAATGCAGTGAGTGCAAAAGACCATGGAGACATGTGGATTCATGAAGGTTTCACCACCTACATGGAAGCTTTATATGCTGAATGTATGTATGGTTTTCAGGGAGCTATCGACCATTTAAATCAGGAAAAACCTTTAATCAGAAATATCGAACCTATCATCGGCCCTTATGAAGTTGCCTGGGATAAATTTCGCTCCAGCGACCATTACATGAAAGGGACCTGGATATTGCACACATTACGCAATGCTATGGGTGATGATGAAAAATGGTTTGCCATTTTGAAAGGCTTTTATAATACCTACAAGTACCAAACGATCGCTACCAGCGATTTTGAAACCTATTTAAATGAAAAATCAGGACGAGACTGGTCGGCAGTTTTAAAACAATATTTACGTTATAAGGACCTACCTCAAATGGAAATTGAACTCAAAGCAAAACGCAACGATTTGGAAGTTAGATATCGATGGGTTGCTGATATTGAAGGCTTCGATATGCCAGTGCAGTTTGGTAAAAAAGGGTCGTATGTGCGGGCCTTTCCTACCGAAAAATGGCAAAAGATGGAACTCAAAAACATGAGCCCTGACGAATTTGAATTTCCGATTGACTTGTTTTTGGTTTCCCTTGAAATGAACGATTAGGCCATTTGCAACCAGATTAGCTATCTTCGTGCCTTGAACACAATGCCATCAAATTTTTGAAAATAATTTTCCCGATGGGTAACAAACTGATCCTCCTGCCCTTTTTACTTTTTTTATTTTTTCAAACAGCTTCGGCCCAATGCCCTCCCAGCAATGATCCCAATTTGCATGTCGTGCAAAAAGGAGAAACATTTTACGGCATTTCCAGAGCTTACGATTTATCGCTTGATGAGTTATATGCCTTAAATGGTTTGAATCAAAATGCTGTTTTAAAGGTATGTCAAACACTAAGGATTAAAAAAGCAGCACCTGAACCTGAGGTAGTAGAAGAAACAATTCTGGAAGAGATAAAAGAGGAGCCTGTTGTACAGGAGACCAAGCCGGTAAAAGAAGAAAAGCCCGCCATTCAAATCGAAGTAACCAAGGCAGAAAATGTAAAACCTTTTGATGAATACATTCGTCAAAAAGGCAAAACGCATATTGTGCAACCCGGAGAAAAATTGCCACTGATTGCACGCTTGTATGGATACACAGAAGCTTATTTTAGGGAATTCAATCGTTTGGGTCCTGATGTAAAAGCTACACCGGGCATGGTGCTCAAATCCACGCATTGTGAGTGCCCTACTGACGATATTCCTGTATTTGAAGACACTCCTCCACCAGCTCCAAAATCAGCACCGGCAACCGAACAAGAGCCGGAACCTGTATCTGAAATGGAGGATCCTATCCTGGAAGAAGAAACCGAAGATGTAGAATTAGATCAGCCTGATATGACCATAGAAGAAGCTCCTTCCGAAGAGGATATTGCACCTATGGAACAAGCAGAACCTGATGATTTACCACCGGCAATTGAAGAGGAAGAGGAAGAGGAAGCCGATGAGGAAATGACTGAAATTGCAGAAGGAGGTTTGGCCATTGAAGACACAAAACCGGAAGCTGCACCACAGGAAAAAGAAGTGATGGAAGCACCAAAACCCATCCTTCGTCAATTGGAAGATACACGTCCGAAACCTAAAGCAGATCCCAGAACCAAGGAAGATGAAATGCGGGAATCTGCCATTGTGATTGAAATTAATAATCTGCGCACCAATCCTGTGGGTTATGCAGATATTTTGTCCAACTACCTTATAAAAGAGCAAGGTTCAATAGATGGCACCTCTTTGGAAGAAGCCAATGCTTTGGTGGAAGAGTTGAGAAAAATGGGTCCACTTACGCCGCTCCGTCCGGACGATTGTTTGTTCAAGGTGGCCCAAACTCATGGGTTGGATGAAAAAACCAGAGGTTTTGCAGAGCACATCGGGTCTGATGGCTCCTGGCCCTGGGACCGGGTGACCAAAACCTGTGGCAACTTTAAAGACGGAAGTGAAAATCTTCTTTCAGAAGTTGTGGATCCAAGAGCAGCTATCCTAAAAATGTTGGTGGATGCGGACAATACTTATCGCCCCAACAGAAAAAATCTTTTGAGGGAAGACTGGCGCTCTATCGGGGTTTTTAAAATTGGAAATGTAGGCGGAGTCGACAACCATTGGGTCATTACCTTCGGAAAGTAATACTCCACATTCCACGAAGATCTCCGGTTTTAAATCCAGTTGCTTTATCGTCTGGATATAACGATTGAATGGTCGCATAATCTGAAGCCTCCATGGTCTCACCAACTGTACCGTGGCATTTTTGACAAGCATCAATAAGGCGAATGGGTGCAAAGAAAGCAGCTTCTTCATTAGAAAGGGCCTGCACTACCGGAACCAAATCGGTTCCTGCTTTTTCCTGTGCCTGAAAAGCAAACAACATGGTCTTTTCAGCTTCGGTTGGTGCATTGGCAGGATTTCTCAACTGCAAACTGGTACGTTTTATTTTTACATTATTCAGGCCTGCAAGGCTATCTGTTAAGGGCAGGGCTGCAACATTACAATAAGAAACAGCTCCTTGAACACCTTCTTCTGTCATAGCTTTTCCAAGCCGGGCACTAAGGGTACTGAAAGTGATAAGGGTAATGTTCTTTCCATCACGCATAAATTTTTCCTTTTCAATATCTGTCAACGGTTTTTTATCCGGAGTGCTGGTACATTGTATTGTAAGGAAAATGCCAAAAAACAAAAGAAGTGTCAGACCTGATTTCATGTAATATTTTTTCCCAAAAATAAAAAATGCTGTGGGTAAATCTACCCACAGCCTAAAACCATTACCATGTTTACCCTATAATCTAAAAATCTCTTATTAAGACTTGTGCGCCATAAGCGCTCTTTGTACGTTTTGCCAGCTTCCACCATTCACTGCATCGATGCCTTGAGCTTTCAAGAAGTTAGCTGCAGAGCCACTTCTGTTACCTGAAGCACAACATGCAATTACAGGCTTATTTTTCTGACGTATTTTTTCCAGATTTCTTTGAACTTCGTCTAAAGGAATGTTGATTGCTTTGTCACCATGACCCATTTGAAACTCTCCACGAGTTCTTACATCAATGATAACTGCGTCCTTTACCAAATATTCTTCTAAATCAGGACCACCAAAAAGATTCTGCAAAAAATTCATTTTCTTTATTTTTTTTAAAATTGATGACACAAAGTTGGGCTCTTTCCAAATTATCCTCTGTGATTTGGATTACATGAATGAAAATTTAGATTTAATTAACAAAATGGAAGGTTTAAATATAAGGCAGGCAGAAGAACGTGATTTAGGCGCAATACTAGGGCTGGTAAAGGAATTGGCATTGTATGAAAAGGCACCGGAGCAGGTAACTGCCACCCTGGAAGATTATAAAAAAAATTTTCGGGAAGGGGTTTTTGAAGCCCTGGTTGCCGAAAAAGACGGTGAAGTGGTCGGCATGACTTTATACTACCTCACCTGGAGCACCTGGCGTGGTCGTATGTTGTATCTGGACGATTTTGTGGTAAAATCTACAATGCGTGGATTGGGCATTGGTCAGGTGTTATTTGATGCCCTTGTACAAAAGGCCAGAGAAATGGATTGCTTCCTTTTGAAGTGGCAAGTTTTGGACTGGAATGAACCGGCAATAAAGTTTTATGAAAAGAACGAAGCCATTATTGAAAAAGAATGGTGGAACGGAAAAATATTTTTAAAAGATGCCTAATCCCTTTTGGGTATTTTCTTCAGATTGTCGGTGATAAGTTCTTATACAGCTCACCTTTATTTGGGTGAAAAAAGCGTTCTTCTTACCTTTAGGCATTAGAATTTGAATTAAGATTATAGTGTTTCATAGTGTGAGGGGTAGCGCCAAATTGGTACTGCCCCTTTTTCTTTTCCTTCAACCAACTTTCTATTTGGTCGTTTCCATAATAAATTTGCTACATTCCGGTTTATAAGGAGCACTTAAAAATCATTACATGCATTTTCGTACTTTCTTGCTTGTCTTTCTTTACCTGATCGGTGTTGGAGATACCTTTGGCCAGATAAAGTATACCAATCACGATTATACTTCTCATATCAAATCGGTCCGGTTTCATCTTACCAATTTGCCATTGTACTATCCAATTGTTGGTCTGGGTGGTGAGCCTGGTTCCCTGTCCCTTATGTTTGATGATTTGGAGGGTGACGTGAAGACCTACAGGTACACCGTTATTCATTGTGATGTCAATTGGGAACCTTCCAACCTTTCCTATTTTGAATACCTCGACCGTTTTGAAGAAGGAGACATCAACAACTTTGAACTTTCATACCAGACGGAAAGAGAATACACCCACTACTGGTTGTATTTACCCAATAGAGATATCAGTTGGACTCTTTCCGGCAATTACATTCTTTACGTGTATGATGAAGATCGGGATCATCCTATTTTCACGCGTAGATTCATTGTAGCAGAGCAGGCAGTTGATATAATACCCCGCATGACCATACCGGCTGATGTCTATAAAAATAAAACGCACCAGGAAATTGATTTTGACGTCAAGCACGAAGGATTTGAATACAGGAGCGCAAAGAATGAGATTTCAGCCACTATTTTACAAAATGGGCGCTGGGATAACGCTGTGGTTAATATTCCGCCTTTTATGGAGCGAGGCGACCGCACCATCGATTTTAATTATCAAAACAAGATAGTTTTTGAAGCTGGGAGGGAATGGCGGCAAATCGACCTTCGAAGTCTTCGTTTTCCATCTGCTGATGTTTCTGCGATACAGCGGCATGATGACGGGTATTATGTTACCCTTTTAAAAGACTTAAAAAGATATGGGAATCCCTATTCAGGGTACAACGATTTGAATGGTGGGTATATCGTAGAAAACAGGGACTTCAACGATGATGAGCTGACCGCTGAATATTGTAAAGTGCTTTTTCAGTTGTATTCACCTACCATTTACGAAGACAAGGAGATTTATCTGTTTGGTGCCATGACCAACTTCCAGTTGAAACCGGAATTTAAAATGGCTTACAATGATCAGCTGAAAAGTTATGTTGCAGCTCCGGTCATAAAACAAGGATTCTATAGTTATGAATATGTGATGGTCGACAAGGAAGGCGTTCCTGATTTTGACAGTTTGGAAGGCAATACTTTTGAAACAGAAAATGATTATACCATCATTGTATATTTCCATCCATTCGGTGCCCGCTATGACCGGGTGATCGGCGTAAAAACATTCGAATCAAACCGATAGTCTGATGAAGGTTCAACTAACACATGGGACAAGCGCTTATGAAGTAGATTTATCCCGTCCAATCGATATTTCCATTCCCATCAGGAATGGCGAGCAAAATCCAAATTGTTTTTATGCCCCAATGCCGGAATTTAGCCCGGTGCGAGCCGGAGACTTTGTAGGTGCTACAGCTGAAGGCGGAGCAGTAAATTTTTTCAATGTTCGCATCAATCCTCATGGCAATGGTACTCATACAGAATGTGTAGGTCATATTGCTCTGGAAAAATTTACCATCCGTGAGACCTTGACACAAAGTCATTTCCTCTGTAAATTAGTGAGCGTCATTCCCACCAAGAATGAAGAAGGCGATAAGGTCATTTACAGGCACCATTTAGAGGGATTTTTGGAAGGTGAAGCACTAAAAGCTATCATTGTCCGGACGATGCCCAACGATGAAGATAAAACTTCCCGCAGCTGGTCCGGCACCAATCCTACTTACTTTGATGCAGCGGCCATTCGATATCTGGTGGAAAATGGTATTCAACACTTTTTAACCGATTTACCTTCCGTAGACAGGGAGGAAGATGGCGGAGCACTCGCCGGGCATAAAGCTTTTTGGCAATATCCTGACAATACCAGGGAGTTTGCGACCATTACAGAACTAATTTATGCCCCTGATCATATTAAGGACGGTTTGTATTTACTAAATATACAGACCATCAGCCTTGATTTGGATGTGAGTCCTTCCAAGCCAGTATTATTTGCTTTAAACGCTTTAAAAACCTAAAAGAAATCGTTTTGTAGTGCACCAGTTAAAAACATATCATTCGCCTTTGTATCGGGATTTTAAGGCCATTGCAAGGCCCGATTATAAGTCGATAGTGCACTTTTTTGAAAAGCATGAAACCGAGATTTTCAACCTTGAATTTTCCGAATATTTTGAAATGCTTTGTGGCTACGCTAAAGCATTATTTGAAATGGGTTCTTATACCCAGCATATTATGATAGCAGATGTGGTGATTGAATCGTCCATTGAAAACAACATCCATATTTTCCAGGGAGAGGACATCTTTAAAAAGACCCTTTTTCGAAAAGCTGCATCCCATTACCAGCTTATGGAATACAAAAAGTCTCAGCATATTTTAAAAGAAATCATAAAAATGAATCCCGGGGACAGCGAGAGTATTTCCTTTTTAAAAAAGGTGGTACGGAGCCAAAAATCAAACCTGCAAAAAAATACTCGCGCTACAGCCATGCTATGCTTTTTGATCACCCCAATTTTGATTTGCATCGATATCCTCATCCTCGATTCCTTCTACGGCCATCTAAGCCCCATGGCAGAAAGAATCTGGAAAGGAATTTTCCTACTGGGATGGGTTATTTTACTATCCGGAGATCTATGGCATCGTATAATGTCCCACCGCAGAGTAGCTCTTTTTCTCCATAAGGTAAGCTAGGGATTTCGGGGTTCGGGGTTCGGGGTTCGTAATTTGAAAAAATCCTTCATCCTCCATCTT
>JAGQWW010000126.1 GCA_020436955.1 Saprospiraceae bacterium
ATAACCTTTTCAAGAAAAACGTAATACTACAGGCGCAAAAGGAATTGAGTACAACCGATATGGCTTTCACTTTTGAAGAAATCAAAGAAGGCCGGAAAATTGAGCGCATAAAATTCAAATTAGTTCCACCAAAGGATGTTGAATTGACAAGAGAGCAAATCCAAATGCAGAGTAAACTGATGAGCGATTTGGGTCTGACAGAGGCACAGGCCAAAAAGATAGTAGTGAAGGTGGGTACCCGTGATATCCACAAAACGATTTTTGACGTAAAATCTACAGCAAGAGCAGGTCGTATTCAGACCAATATTGCAGCCTACGCTTTTGGAGTATTTACCGCTAAATTCGACTTGTAAGCCAATTTGCATGAAAAACCGATTTCTGCCCGTCTTTTGCTGGCTAGTCCTCTCCATGTTTTGGAGCACGCCGCAAATGGCACAACACATCAATCTGAGAAATAACGATGAGGCTATTTCAATTTTACATCGCCTGTCGATGAAATATGGCCTGGCAGAGGACATGCACTTAAACCTCCAACCTGCATTACGGTCCGAAACTGTGGTGCAGGCCAGGAAGCTCCTGGAAAATGACAGCCTCCAGCTGGACAAAAGAGACATCGAGGATATCCAATATATTTTTGATGACAACAATGAGTGGCTGACCTACCCTGGTCTGGCGGTTACGGTTGCGGGTAAAAAGTATGATGGCACTATGGCGCTGGAAAGTATCCAAAGCCCATATTACCGAAAAAGTAAAAAGCCAATCCTCGGTTTGTTTTATAAAACGCCCCCTAACCTTTTTGAAGTCAATAAAAAGGACTTTTTCTTTCGCGTTAATCCGATGTTGAATGGTCAAATCGGAGTGGGGCAGGGTGACAATGACTCGAATCTCTTTCTCAATCAAAGAGGTCTGGAAATGAAAGGTGGCCTCGATGATCGCGTTTTTGTTTATTTCAATGTATTGGAGTCCCAAGCAGCGTTTCCTTCCTTTGTTGATGAATTCTACGATAAATTTAATTCCATCCCTGGGGCTGGCTCTGCTAAAAAATACACCAGCGACATTTTTAATATCTCAGATGGATACGACTTTTTGACCGCTCAGGCATATCTGGGGTTTAACCTGACTAAGCACCTCGGCGTCCAATTTGGTCACGGCAAGCATTTCATCGGAAATGGATACAGATCATTGCTGCTTTCTGATTTTTCCAACAATTACTTCTTTTTAAAATTGAATTGGCGAGTTTGGAATTTCCAACTTCAAAATATTTTTGCTGAGTTGCAGTCTGAACGATTGGTGGGTGATCGGGGTTTTGCGAGAAAGTATATGGCAGCTCATACCTTGAGCTATAACATTACTCCAAAGCTCAACGTAAGCTTCTTTGAATCGGTCATTTTTAGTCGTAACAACCAATTTGAACTCCAATACCTTAATCCGCTTATTCTGTACCGTACGGTCGAATTGCTTATCGGAAGCCCTGACAATGTTTTGATTGGTTTTGACGCTCGTTACAATGTGGCGAAAAACGTCCAACTATATGGTCAATGGATTTTTGATGAGTTCAAATTTGACGAACTGACAGCCAATACAGGTTGGTGGGCCAATAAATACGGTTGGCAACTGGGTGCAAAGTATGTTGATGTAGGAGGAGTAAGTCATTTGGATTTCCAGGTAGAATGGAATCAGGTGAGACCATATACCTACTCGCATCGAGACAGTGCTGCCAATTATTCTCACTTCAAGCAATCGCTGGCACACCCATTAGGTGCCAATTTTAAAGAATTGGTCACTATTCTCAATTATAAGCCATCCAAAAGGTGGACCTTCAACCTGCGTTACATTTACATGTATGGCGGAGAGGACCCCAATCGCAATACTAACTGGGGTAGCAACATTAATCTTCCCAACGTTGAGAGGGAGATGGATTATGGTAATGAGATAGGGCAAGGTGCCACTTATACTACCAATTTATTCAGTGCAGTGGCCAGTTACCAGGTCTTTCATAATGCTTTTATCTTCGCCAGGATCTTCAGCCGGGATAAGGTCAGTGATCTGGCAACAAAATCCAGCAATAACCTCTTTTTCAGCCTGGGAGTCCGCTTGAATAGCCCTGTTTTCCAAATGGATTTTTAAGTTTAATGGGTTGATTTCCTTTCCTCAAAACATTGTCTTTACTGATAAAGTAATGTTTTTACGGCATGTCAATTTAATTTTTTTTAGTTTTGTCGTGCTACACTTTAAAAAAAGAATGGACAATGAAAGAAACACTATTAATTGCGCTCTTGATGAGCCTATTCGGCTTTTATGCCAACGCCCAATGTTCTTATAATATATTGACAAATACACTTCCAGGAGGAGCAAGTTGGCAGGGTAATACTACTTATACAGTATCTGTGCGATTATACAATGGTGCTACGCCACAAGCAATTGGTGCCACTTATAGTTTTACCTGTTCCGGTGATGGACAAGCGTGTAATACCTTATCAATTGTTGAGACATCAGATGCAACAGACAGATCAAATGGTATATTAACTTATAATGTATCGCAAACTTCTAGTGTGCCAAATGGAGTAAATAAGGTAATAACTCCTGGGATCTCTACAAATGTAGTGGCTTGTACTCCAAACATTACGACAATAAGTTTTGCAACTCAAACCTTACCAGTAAATCTCATCTCCTTCAACGCTGAAAAAGGAAAAGAAAATGTCCTGCTTACCTGGACCACTGCCACTGAAAAAGACAATGAAGGATTTCAAATTGAGCGCTCTAAGGATGGGATCAATTTTGAAATAATTGGAAATGTTGAGGGTGCGGGTAACTCCCAAACCGTTAAAAACTATTCATTTGAGGATAAGGACCTGCCTTCAAAACCAGCTGGACGTGTTTTGTATTATCGTTTGAAGCAAATGGATTTTGATGGAAGTTTTGAATATTCTCCGATTGAGAATGTGATGCTGGATGTAAGCAATCCTATTGCCATTGGAACAATTATGACGCAAAAGGAAGGTTTTTCCGGAACTATCCTTGCAGAAGAAGCGGGGGACGTTGACTTTATCATTACTGATTTATCAGGCAAGGTGCTCCAACAGCAACAATTATTTTTAGAAGATGGTGAAAACAGGGTGGATTTGGACCTAAATGCTCCTGAAGGCATCTACCTTTTTACGATCAAGACTAAATGGGGTGTTGAATCCAGAAAGTTTGTGAAAGGATAATTTACCTTTTAAAATATCGAATCAAAGAGGAGCTTTCTTACGGAAGTTCCTCTTTGTATTTTACGTACAGTTCTAAAGCATCGAGGTAAAATTTTGCTCCCCAATTAGGTTGTTTGAATCGCATATATTTCCCCATGGCAGGGTAGGAGCCAAAAATGCCGCCTTCCTTCCCATACCATCCTGGGGTCCTCATGGTCATTCCTTTTTCAAAACATAAAATGCCCCAATTCAGAAAATGAAAATCACAGGTTAATTCATAGAATCGGAAGGAAACGATTGACAATTGAAATAGTCCGGGCAAACAATGAAAAGAACCATCTTTTTCAAACCCGCCTTTGTAAGCACCCGCTATATTCTCAGGATGCCCCACCTTATCGGTAAAAATTTTAAAAGACCGCCTGGCACTTTCAAATACAATGTCTTCTTTTAAAAGATGGGATGTTTCCAGGAATCCCCGCCAGGTATAGGCCATTGTATGTGTAAAGGCAGATGCATACCCTTCAAATGCCCAATTGTTGATCCATCCGTCAGCTTGAATTGATTCGGAAAAAGATCTTAAGGACAATACACAAAATTCATTCAAGGTCTCGTCCTTCACCACTTGATTTGCAAGTGTTAAGCCCCATAGTGCTCTGACATAATAGGTCGATCTGTTTACTGATTTGGTTTCTTTCCAATCATTTTCTTTTGCAAAATTGGCCATCCAATGCACTGCAATCTCTATAACTTTCAGATAACGGTCCTCACCTGTTTTTGCAAACATGCCTTCCAACCCAAAAAGTATCATGCCGGTATTAAAAAGAGAAGGTATGCCGCTATCCTGGTAAAGAGCGGGAAACCAACCTTCTTTCGATTGAATAGAGAGGAGCCATTCACCGCATAATTTGGCCTGCGAAAGCAGGAGAGGATCCTTTAGAATTTCTTGATACTGCAATAAGGTAGGAATCAGATAACCTGTCGTTTCGGGGTAGGGTGGGGCCCATCCCTTCATTGGATATCGGATCCTGGAAAAAAATGCAGAAGACCCTAAGCCTTTGTTGACGGCAATGCTTTCTCGTACCCAATTCAAGGTTGGGTCAGCTTCTTTTTTTAAAAAGGATAATTGTTGGGAACTCAGGTCCATTTGCCACTCATTTTTCCAACCAGATCCCAAAATAAGTTTCCCGTCTTTGATATCCTGAAATAAGGAGTAAGGTGGCCGCCAAAACCACGTAAAAAATGTTCTATATTTTCAACCATGCTGCCTTCAAAATCAAAGACTTCCTGCTTTCCAATGTGATCCTGAATTGCTTGCCAAAACAATTGCGCCATGATCGGTCCCGGTTTGTTGTCCCCGGATTGTCCACTTGCAACAGCATGTACTTTTTGTGCATCCCAAGCAGTAAGGAGCCCTGCAATTGGCTTATTGTTATCGCCATGACAAGCGAGATAAAGCTTGCCTGATTGATACTCCTTTAACACCTTCCACAAATGCTGAATCGTTTCGTACTTATATGGAATAGTGCCACCTTGGTTGTGGTAAGATTCTTTTAATAAGGGGTAAAATTCATCTATTGCATCTATGGTTTTGATCTCAAGCTTTTCTATTGGTTTACGCAGGTCTGTACGAAGCGATTGTTTAAAGTTTTCAAACAAAATATCCTTCCCCACATTCAAATCCAATAAATAAGTATACCTGGTGCTGGAAGTAAATCCTTTCCACATAAAAGGCAGGCTGTTGGAAATTCCAGGGCTCAGATGAAAACTACAAAAGGGAACTCGGGGTATTTGATCAGCCAGCGCTGCGAACACTTTTTTTTCAAATGCGAATTGAGCCGGCCTTTTAAATCCATCATCGGTTGGGTATTTAATCCAGAGCCCGGAATAGGTAGTAAAAGGTGGTTGCTGAAGGACAGAAATTCCACCTTTTTTAATAATAACATAGGGGAGGGCAGCCAGCAAATCGCCATTATTTTCTTCAACCAACGCTACATCCCAATGGTCACCACAGATAGCATCCCACCACCACGGTTGTAGTTGGAGGGGGAGACTCAGCTTTTGAGCCAATTGCCTGTATTTTTCAAGCTTAGAGTTCATTCAAGGCTTCCAATTGTGGATCTCATATAAAGAAAGTCCTAAATATATTAGATTTGGGCACATTATCGTACCTGTAGATTCAAAGGTAAAAATTGGAATTTCAAAAAGAGGTTAAATCCGGATTTAAGTGGACCAGCTTATCCATGATAGGTGGCTCTTTGTTGCAATTCCTGCAAGTGGTCATCCTGGCTCGATTGCTGGACCCTGCCGATTTTGGTGTTTTTGCCCTTACTTTGGTTTTCATCCGTTTTTGTCAACCGCTGGTAGAGTTGGGTTTTGGTGCGGCTATTATTCAGCGGCAGGAGTTGAGACAAATTGAAATCAGCACCTTATTCTGGTTGAATTTTTTGCTTGGTATGCTATTCTTTTTCCTTTTATATGCCTTTTCACCTTGGGTCGCTGATTGGATGGAAGCGCCCATCTTGTCTTCTTTGCTTCCGGTGATTGCATTGGGATTTCTGATTGTCCCACTGGGGATCCAGCCTCAGGCATTTTTACAAAAGAAATTTCATTTTAAAAGTTTGACACTGGTTGGACTCCTGTCTTTTGCAGTTGATTTTTTGCTTTCTATAGGGTTTGCCTTGAAAGGTTATGGAGCCTGGAGTTTGGTGGCAGGGTATTTAGGTAGATTAATTATAAACACAGTCGGAATGTTGTGGGCCGGATATGCCCATATGGATTTGAGGCCTAAGTTTCAGTTCAACGTTTCGGAATCCAGGGGACTAATAAAATTTGGCTTGTTTGAAACCGGTAGTTTGCTTTCCAATCTTGCAGGACCCGGTATTGAAAAACTAATTATAGGAAAGCTTTTGGGAACAACGGTACTTGGAGTATATGCAATTATTTGGGATTTGATAACTATACCTTACGGAAAAGTCAATCCAATTCTAACAAAAGTTGCCTTTCCTCTCATGTCAAAATTTAGCGATTCGGAAGAAGAATTACGGAAATGGTACCAGCTTCTTTTCAAGGGTATTTTGTTAATCAATATTCCTATTTATGCAGTCTTAATTACTTTTCCGACAGAAGTGTTGCAGATTGGATTCGGAGAGCAATGGGTGCCTGGTGCCTATTGTTTGAGGTTAATGGGTATATATGGATTATTTAGGGCGCTGATGCACCCGGGGGCCACGCTTCTACTTTCCCTGGGGAAAACCAATGTTTCCTTTTTATGGAATTTGATATGGTTAGCAGGTTCCCTGACTGTTTTGATAATCTTGTTACAATATTTCCCTGAATTAAATACCATCGGGGTTTCCTATTTGCTTTCCTTAATGTTGTTTTATTGGATTTGGATTTACCTGTTGGTTAAGCATGGAAAAATCAACTGGCTTTTTAAACTGAATCTAACCGGCAAGTATCTGGCAATGACCGGGGCTTTTTTAGGATTTGCCCTCTTCTTGTACAACAAATTTTTTTTAAATAATTATTATTACCTGGGGTCAGTAATTATAATTTTTGGAGTCATTTACGCTCTGACAGTTTTTACTTTTGAAAGGCAGTTTTTAAAAAATATCGGGTTTGGGAAAAGATGAAAAAATAAAGGTCCTGTATCTATTCGACCGTTACCTAAATTCTACCATGAATTGGGCTGAAAGGTGGATGCAGCATTTGACGGGGGCAAAAATTTTTATTGCTGCTCCGTTAATTATTAAAAATGAGTACTACAAACCTCAATACAATTTCATCAAATCGCCTTTCCAATATACCCTTCCATCAAGCGAAAAGCAGGTGCCAAGGA
>JAGQWW010000127.1 GCA_020436955.1 Saprospiraceae bacterium
AGCACAAAGTATTACGCTTAAAACCCCGGACAGAAGTCCCAAGGCCATTTCGATGGAAAGGGTGGGGGTGACCGATGTAAAAGTCATTTACCACCGACCAGCAGTTAATAAAAGGACTATCTGGGGTGAGTTGGTGCCTTACAATGCGGTATGGCGTGCAGGAGCCAACGACAATACTGTTTTTGTTTGTTCCGATGATGTCAAAATCAATGGCCAAACGCTGGCAGCAGGTCAATACGGATTTCACATCATCCCTGGCGCCTCAAAGAGTACATTGATTTTTTCTAACAATAGCACCCAATGGGGTAGTTATAGTTACGATCAGGCAGAAGATGCTTTACGGGTTGAGATATCCAATGGTCCTGCCGATTATTTCCACGAATATTTGACCTACGAATTCATCCCGCAAAGTGAAAATTCGGCAACCCTTCAATTAGTTTGGGGCGACCGGGCTTTCCCTTTTACGGTAGAAACGGATGTCCACGAAGCAGTTCTGACTCAAATCAGAAAAGATTTGCAGACAAAACCTGGATGGACCTGGTTGGGATGGCACGAAGCAGCCAATTACTGCCTTGCCAATAATGTAAACCTTGAAGAAGGCTTACAATGGGCAACCCGTTCTGTAGCCATCAATCCTAATCCAAACAACCTTCGGGTTAAGGCAGTACTCACCGGGAAAACCAGGTCTGCTGACGATGAGGCCAAAGGCAAAGCAATTGCGCTTGAAACAATGGCTGCAGATTTGGATGCTAATCATTGTACCTGGAAAGAATACGCGGCAGCAGCCAATTTTGCTGTTCAGCAGGAATCATGGGATCAAGGCATTGCATGGGCCGATCAGGCAATAAAAATGAGCCCCAATATGACAGCCATGCTTGCAAAAGCAACCGTGTATGAAAAGAAAGGTGATATGAAAATGGCGGACAAAGTTAAAAAGGAAGCCATCCAAAAAGGAAGTAATGCTGAATTAAACATGTATGGTTATACACTGATTCGCAATGGTAAAACTGCTGAGGCTGTTAAAGTATTCGAAGCGAATGCAGAAAAGCATCCTAATGATCCGAATGTTTGGGATTCTTTGGGAGAAGGATATTTTAATAATAATCAAAACGAGAAGGCTATCGCAGCTTTCAAAAAATCATTGTCTTTAAATCCTCCTGATAATGTTAGAACCAACTCTGAAAGTTACCTGGCGAGACTGGGAGTTAAAAATGACATGAAACCTTAACTGAATGGAAAAATTTAGGCCGTAAAATAAGAAGCGGTCGCCCCAGAAGGACGACCGCGCTCTTTCCAAAGGAAAGAAATCACCCGAATTAGATGTCACAAAAATAACTTTCCTTTTGGAAAGAGGCTATTTTATGGTCTAAAATTTTTCATTTATGTAGAAATCGTCATGAATTTTTATTCTCATGGTCTGATTTCCCCAATTAAATCGTACTCCAATGCCTCTGTAATTTCTACATTGGCAAAGTCTCCTATTCGAACATAAGTGTCATCTGCAGCGACGATTACCTCATTATCTACCTCTGGTGAGTCACTTTCTGTTCTTCCGTAGAAGTGTTCTCCTTCTTTTCTGTCAAAAAGCACTTTGAAGGTCTTGCCGATCTTGGCTGTATTTTTCTCCAGGGAGATCTCTTGTTGTACTTCCATCAGACGGTTGGCTCTTTCAGCTTTGACTTTTGCTGATACATTGTCTTTTAAGTCGTAAGCCCTGGTGTTTTCTTCATGTGAATATTGAAAAACACCTACTCTTTCAAACTGCATTTCCTGAACAAAATCAACCAATTCTTCAAAGTCTTTTTTGGACTCACCAGGAAATCCAACCAGGAAAGTAGTCCTGATAGCAATGTTCGGAATAATGCTCCTGATATTCTGAATCAGTTCACGGGTTTCTTCCACAGTGATCTGTCTCCTCATATCTTCCAGCACTTTATTGCTTGCATGCTGTAAAGGCATATCCAGGTAATTGCAAACCTTTGGCTGTCTTGCCATCGTCTCTATTATTTCCAGTGGAAATTTACTGGGATAAGCATAATGCAGTCTAATCCACTCGATGCCTTCTACTTCACAAAGCGCATCCAATAATTCCGGTAAGGCTCTTTTTTTATAAATGTCCAGACCGTAGTAAGTCAATTCCTGTGCAATAAGCATGATTTCCTTAACGCCTCGTCTGGCAAGCCCTTTGGTTTCTTTAACTAGGTCTTCAATCGACCTGGAAACGTGGCCACCGCGCATGAGTGGGATTGCACAAAAAGAACAGGTCCTGTTACATCCTTCTGAGATTTTCAGGTAGGCAAAATGTTGCGGCGTAACCGTAAGTCTTTCACCAATCAACTCATGTTTGTAATCCGCATTCAGTTTGTTGAGTAATAAAGGAAGTTCCAGGGTGCCAAACCAGTCATCCACTTCGGGGATTTCCTGTTTTAGGTCATCACGATAACGCTGGGAAAGGCATCCGGTAACAAATAGTTTGTCCAGATTACCTTCTTCCTTTACCTGGGCATAATGAAGAATGGTGTTGATACTTTCTTCCTTGGCCAAATCAATGAATCCGCAGGTATTTACGATCACAATATTGGCATCATCGTCCTGGTCATGCTGTACTTCATATTCATTTCCACGCAACTGGGTTATTAGATTTTCTGAATCGACCAGATTTTTAGAGCAGCCCAGTGTTATTACACTAACCTTATCTTTCTTAATTGACTTTGTTTTCAATGGAGTCTTTTTTATTAAAAATGGATGCAAAGATAGTAAACAGAGCAGTGGAAAAGTTTATTATTCACTTTCTTTACAACTACCTTTGAGCAAACAACTTACAGGTTCCCGAATTGTTTTTGATAAAAATTTATTCTATGCGATTGTATACTACCTTTTTAACCATATGCTTTGCTTTTGTGTTGACGGGTCTCTCTGCGCAAATTGGATTGACGCCATATTTCTCAACAGCGGGCGATTCCTATTTTCGAAAAGAAAAAGGATCGGACGCTTTTCAGCAATTTGGTGTCGGCATTCATTACTCAATTAGAATTCCAAATGTGAGGATCGAGTTTTTTCCTGAAGTGGGATATGCTGCAGGAAATACTGTAGGGTATACAGAAAACCTTTCTGCAACCTATGATTTCATCGAAGAGACCATGAATGCTGCCTGGTTTAGAGTACCCATTCGGTTTTATTTGCTCGATTTTAAAGGCGATTGTGATTGTCCTACCTTTTCCAAACAAGGAAATTTAGTCAAAAAGGGATTTTTCCTGATGGTGGTTCCTGGAGCAAGGATGATGATGTCAAGTGCTGAATACGGTTTTCAGAATAACAGAATGCTGGATCCAGTAGTAGGAGATTTCACGCGCAGCGGATTAACCTGGACGACCGGAATTGGCGCCGGTTTAGATATTGGATTATCCGATGCCATTACCTTGACCCCTCAGGTACTTTTGGAAAGGACCGGTGATTACAGTTTTGAACCGAGTCCATGTCCCGAATGCAATCAAACGAATCTGGAAACGCCATTTACCATTTTCTCAGCAGGTTTGAGCCTTCATTATCGTTGGAAAAAATAATTGAAATCAATTTTATTTCCATCTTTGCGTAAAAATAACAATAAGTGATTATGGGTTGTATTTTTGACTTGGACGGTGTAATTGTTGATACTGCAAAATACCATTTTCAGGCCTGGAAACAGTTGGCCAATGATCTTGGATTTGATTTTTCAGAAGCGGACAATGAAAAGCTCAAAGGAGTCAGTAGAGCAGAGTCACTAAATTTGATCTTGGGGTGGGGTGGAGTACAGGTTTCTGAAGCAGAGAAATTGCACCTGATGGAAAAAAAGAACCGGGTATACCTCGATTTGATCAATGAAATGAATCCATCGGAAATACTTCCAGGTGTTGCCGAATTCCTTGAACATTTAACCCAAAATCAAATTGCCATCGCTTTGGGTTCAGCTTCAAAAAATGCTGAAATAATTCTTGAAAAGGTAGAATTGAAACACTACTTTCAGGTGCTGATAGATGGAAATAAGGTGAGTAAAAGTAAACCCGATCCGGAAGTATTTTTAAAAGGAGCTGAAGGGTTGGGGCTTGCACCCGAAAATTGCATTGTATTTGAAGATGCAGAAAAAGGATTGGAGGCCGCCAAAGCGGGAGGATTTTATGCGATAGGAGTAGGTGATCCGGCGGTTTTATTTGAAGCAGATTATTGTATTCAAAATTTTGAAGGTCAGGATATTCATGACCTTTTTAATAAAGTGAAAAAAGCCTAACATCAAGCGTTATACGTATGAAACAATACCTTAAGGCCGATCCATGGTCTATTGTTGAAGAAGGTTGGAATCCTGAGTACAACGAAATTTCAGAAAGTATTTTCAGTATTGGAAATGGCCGTTTTGGTCAGCGAGCCAATTTTGAAGAAGTGTTTAGTGGAAAGACACTGCAAGGATCCTATGTGGGAGGAATTTATTACCCTGATAAAACCAAAGTTGGTTGGTGGAAAATCGGCTATCCTGAATACTTTGCTAAAGTGTTAAATGCACCAAGTTGGATAGGTATCCCCATTGACGTAGATGGTGAAAAACTGGACCTGGCTAAAGCCAAGGCAGTTAAAAATTTCAAACGCGAACTGAATATGAAATGCGGCTTATTGAGTCGTTCCTTCGAAATTCAGCTCACCAGTGGAAAAAAACTTAAAGTATCCAGCAGTCGCTTTTGCAGCATAACCGATGATGAATTGGGTGTAATCCGATATGAAATTACTCCGCTTAATTTTTCAGGAACCCTGACTGTCACCCCGGATGTTGATGCAGATGTTGTGAACCAGGATTCTAATTATGATGAAAAGTTTTGGATAGGAATCGATTCAGAAGCAAAACGCAGGAAAGCGTATGTGGTGGCTGAAACCAAGAAGACTGAATTTCAGGTTTGTACCAGCATCAAATTTGACCTAAAAGTAGATGGGAAAATCATTGATTTTTCTACCTATCGGCTCGAAAAGGAAAAATACGCAGGTTGTCAGGTGGATGTAGAAATGGAGGAAGGAAAAACCCTTACGATTGAAAAATATGCTTCTGTAGTTTCTTCCCTCAATTATGCTAAAAATGAGCTGGTGGAAGCCGGAGATTTAGCATTAAAAAGAGCCCACAAAAAGGGATTTGATCAATTATTTGATGAACATGCAGCGTCCTGGACAGCAAAATGGTTGGAGGCGGATATCAGTATCGAAGGTGACGTTTCGGCGCAGCAAGCTATCCGATTCAATATATTTCAACTCTATCAAACCTATACCGGGGAAGACGAAAGATTGAATATTGGTCCAAAAGGGTTTACAGGTGAAAAATATGGTGGATCGACCTACTGGGACACTGAAGCATACTGTTTGCCATTTTATCTGGCAACTGCTGACCAGGAAGTGGGACGTAATTTGTTGATTTACAGGTACAAGCATTTGCAAAAGGCCATCGAAAACGCCGCTAAGCTAGGGTTTACAGATGGCGCTGCTCTTTATCCAATGGTAACCATCAATGGAGAGGAATGCCATAATGAGTGGGAGATTACCTTTGAGGAAATTCACAGGAATGGTGCCATTGCTTACGCTATTTATGATTACATCCGCTATACGGGCGACAAGGATTACCTGATTTCCTATGGCTTGGAAGTATTGATAGGCATTGCCAGATTTTGGGCACAGCGGGTGCACTGGTCCGAGCGCAATGGTCAATACATGATGCATGGAGTTACAGGCCCTAATGAATATGAAAACAACGTAAACAATAACTGGTATACCAATTATTTAGCTGTCTGGTGTTTGAAATATGCGTTGGAGGCGATGGAATATGTAGAAGAAAAAGAACCGACAACCTTCGAAGCCCTTTCTGATAAAATCAAATTTTACAAATACACGGAAATAAAACTTTGGAAGGAAATCATTGAAAAAATGTACTTCCCGGAGGATAAAGACCTGGGTATTTTTGTGCAGCACGATGGATTTCTGGATAAAGAATTAATGACCGTATCAGATTTGAAACCGGAAGATCGTCCTATCAATCAAAATTGGTCCTGGGATAGAATACTTCGCTCGGTTTTCATCAAGCAAGCTGATGTGTTGCAGGGTATGTATTTCTTTGACGACGACTTTTCAGAAGACCAGTTAAGAACCAATTTTGACTTCTACGAACCACGTACTGTTCACGAATCTTCCCTTTCACCGTGCGTTCATTCCATTTTGGCTGCTGCTTTAGGTAAAAAAGAAAAAGCCTATGAAATGTATTTGCGAACTGCACGTTTGGATTTGGATGATATCAATAATGATACGGAAGACGGATGCCATATTACAAGTATGGCAGGAACCTGGATGGCTGTTGTAAAGGGATTTGGTGGATTTAAGGTGAAAAATGATCGGGTTTATTTAAGTCCATTTTTACCGGATGCCTGGCAACAACTTTCTTTCAAAATCCGTTGGAGAGGAAGTATTTTAAATATCATTGTATCAAAAAATCAGGTTGAAATTCAAAATCTATCGCCAGATCCTGTTCCTGTGAATTTGTTTGGTAAAGATTTTGATATTAAAGAAAATGATAATTTGATACATCCATTTTCATAAAAAGATAAAAACGCATCCCATGAAAAACCTGTTACTATTTGCATTGCTTTCCATGCTTACCCTAGTTGCATGTGAAACGGACCCAACGCCCGGAAAAGGCAGTGGAAATAATCCGTCGGTCCTCAATCCAAATGATGTAAAAAATAGTGCCCTCGAGATGACCGGGCGTATGAAATATGTGGTTGGTCACATCTGGTGGTACGAAGGTTATGTAACCGGAAATCCGGAATACAAATCTGAACAAAGAGGAAAATGGTTCCAATTTTCTCCAGACGGCTCCTTTGTGTATGGCAAATGGCAGGATCAATTGGACAGCGGCACCTGGCGTTATGACGAAGAATCAGAAACTTTATACCTGGCTAACCCCGGGG
>JAGQWW010000128.1 GCA_020436955.1 Saprospiraceae bacterium
GGTTCAAAATAGGTGAGATCTGCGAATTCATTTTTTGAAAATTTTTCTTGAATTTCTTTTTCAAAAAAAATAGCCTGGCATCTTTCAACAGGGCTAAAAATAAAATTCCTTCCGGAAAAAAGCTCTCTGGTTTTCTCAGCTCCATTACCCCCGAGGACTACCTGTCCTTTTTCTTCCCATTCCTTAAAACTATCTTCTTCCAAAACCTTCGCTTCTACTGGTGAAAGCACATTTAATGATGAATCAAATACGCCGCAATACACTTCCATCCTCCTGGCATCAATCATAGGGATATAATAATTTGCTTCCGGATTTTCCAATTGCATACCCATTGCCAATCCTTTCAAGGTTTCCAACGCTATCATTGGTATTTGCAAACCGAAACAAAGGCCTTTTGCTACACTGGTACCAACTCTCAGGGAGGTATACGAACCCGGACCTTCACTTACACCCACTCCGGCCAGGTCCTGATACCCAAGGTCACAATCCTTCATTAACTCGTCAATCAGCAAGGTCAACCGCTCACTGTGCTTAAAAGGTTCTAACAATTCCCGAACCCCGGCTAGCTTGCCTTCTTTGACCATTGCAACTGAACAAATATCTGTAGCAGACTCTATGATTAGCAGATTTGCCATGTAGCGCTTTTTGTTGTTTGAAAGGTAAAGGTAATGGATTGGAAAAATCTTAAAAAATCCTACTTTTGCGGCCAACACAACTTCTTGAAGATTATGCAGGTTTCTACCGCACTTATCCATCCGGAATATTAGCTCTCCGTAATTTAGATTACGACCTTACACCCTATTTCAAAAATTTACTTTCATCGCGGCAAGATGCCGAAATTATAACCGACAATGTTAGAAAAGCTTAAAGAAATTGAAGATAAATATCTGTACATAGAAGGACAGCTGGCTGACCCTTCCATCATCGCGGATATGGACCGTTGGTCCAAACTCAATAAGGAATACAAAAGCCTTGAACCGGTTGTTGAAGCCTATCGTGAATATTCCAATATTATCTCCAACATTGCCAATGCCAAGGAAATGCTAAAAGATCCTGAAATGAAGGAGATGGCACAAGATGAATTGGAAGCATTGGAGCCCCAGCTTGATGATATGGAAGAGCGGCTGAAAGTGTTACTCATTCCTAAAGACCCGGAGGATACCAAGGATGTAATTTTTGAAATACGTGCCGGTACCGGTGGTGATGAAGCTGCCATCTTTGCCGGTGATTTGTACCGGATGTATGTGAAGTTCTTTGAGACCATGGGCTGGAAATTTGAAGTTATCTCTGAAAATGAAGGAACGGTTGGTGGTTTCAAAGAAATCATCCTTGAGGTGAAAGGTGAGGAAGTTTATGGTAGACTTAAATTTGAATCGGGTGGGCATCGTGTTCAAAGGGTGCCTAAAACAGAATCTCAGGGCCGTGTACACACCTCTGCAGCTACCGTTGCGGTTATCCCCAAAATAGAACCGGAAGAGCTCAACATCAGAAAGGAAGATTTGAAAATCGACGTGTACCGTGCGAGTGGAGCGGGTGGTCAGCACGTAAACCGTACAGAATCCGCTGTGCGTATCACCCACCTACCAACCGGAGTTGTTTCCGAATCGCAGGATAGCCGTTCCCAAATTAAAAACCGGGATATTGCCTTGACCCGTTTGGTGCAAAAAATTCAGGAAATCATGCGTAGGGAAGAAGCTTCTACGCTTGCTGAACAGCGCAAACTTCAAGTGGGCTCAGGTGACCGTTCTGAAAAAGTGAGAACGTATAACTACCCTCAAAACAGGGTAACCGACCACCGTTTGGAAGGCGATGCTAAAAATTACAACCTGAATACCGTTATCGAAGGTGACCTATCAGAAGTAATCAATTCATTGAAAATGCTGGAAACAGCAGAGAAGATGAAAGCAGAAATAGAATAATACATACATCATGAAAAAAGCACTGGTTATCATAGGATTTATGGCCATCACGGTCCTTGGATATTATTACCTGGGTAATGACAATCCATTTTCTCTTCCGGCCAGAGCACCCAGTGCTGCTTTGTTAAGTTTTCACATGGAACATGTGAATGAAAAAATGGGGGACTGCCCTACCCCGGATCAGAGATGCCTGACCGTAAGCATGCACTATCCGGTAGCTGAACAAGGTGTCGATTCTGTAAGGGAGAAAATCAATAACTATACCAGGGCACTTTTGTTGAGCACCATTCATCTGGGTGAAACGCCACTTCCGGTAACAACGCCCCTGGACTCAGCATTAGCAGACTTTGGAGAAGATTACCTGGACTTTTTGGAAGAAATGCCTGAATATGGTATGCCCTGGGAGGTGGAAACCGAAGGAAAAGTGATTTTGGAAACGAGTCATCTGACCAGCCTTGAATTTTCAACCTATTCTTTTTTAGGCGGAGCGCATCCCAACAGCTTTGTTGACTTGAGTACATTCAACAAGGAGACCGGCGCAAAATTGGGCCTCAGTGATATCGTTAATGACACCACAGCTTTACAACCAATTTTGGAAGAAGAATTTAGAAAAGCCCGCGAAATTGGGCAAGAATCTTCCTTAGAGGAGGAAGGTTTTTGGTTTACTAACAACAAGGTAGCCTATCCGGCCAACTTTGCCATGGTACCGGATGGTTTCAAATTGTATTACAATCCGTATGAAGTTGGACCTTATGCATTAGGGCCTACTGAATTTACCATCCCTTTGGAAAAGATGGTTCCATTTTTAAAAATACAACCTTAGGCACCTGCTGTTTCAGCATCTACAAATCCCTGGAGATAAGCATAGCGCTCAGTCAAATGACCGTCTCTGGTGATGGTAGCTCTTTCCAGTAATTTACTACTTTCAGGACTTCTGAGTTCTTCAAAAACGAAGGACAAAAACTGCTTTCCAAATGCTTCGGATGCATCTCTTGAAAGTTCATTTGGCAGATTGTCTATGGTCATCATATCGACCATTTCATCCTGATAGGGTTGCGTTTCTTCACCTGTTGTCGGATCAAATCCAAAAACAGGATCGGCAATTGTACTGGCTTTTAGGGTGGATGGAATCGAACTTACAGGAGCAATATCACATGTAACATCAGCAATGACCTCAATTTTGAAATCTTTCGATTGCATTTCTTCGACTGTAAAAAATGCCGGTGCATCATTATCCCAATATATTCCATTGATCATGATGTCAGCCTGCTGGAAATAGGGCGCGAAGGTCGATTTAAATTCTTTTGGATGAGCGTAAAAATCATTGTGGACAAATGGCTTATCATCTTTCCTGGCCACATAATCATTACATTTCAATTGGGTATAGACTGCTTCAGAAAACTCCTTTGTCAAAAATTCTTCTGGACTTACTTTTTTGATACCCATATCATCCAAAACCAGCGCACTCCCCTTTCCTACCCTTCCTGTTCCCGTCAAAACAATCTTTATTGCGGGCCATTGCATAGCTTTATACACTTCTCTGGCAGCTGCATAATCATGCAAGTCTTTCATGCGAGGAAGGGAAAAAGCGCCTGTGCGCTTTCCGTAGGTCCACAATGCATTGTGTGCACCCACCATACCAGCAAATTTTCCGAAAGCAATAACTCTTACTCCCTTATCGTCCGTAAGTACTTCATAATCGATAAGCCTGATGTTCTTTTCAAGAATTTCTCTCAGCAATTTGCGATTATAAGCTTGCTCCTTAATGGTATGAGAAAAGAAAAAATATGTCTTTCCGGCTAGCAACAAATCTACTGGCACTTCTTTTACACCCATCAGGACATCACAATCATCCATATCATCTTGCAGGGGTACACCTGCATCAATATATTCCGCATCTGAATAACAACGATTGGGAGAAGGCTGGACAACAAGGTCAATTCCTTGTTGGCGGATGAAGGCACATTGTTCAGGGGTAAGCGGAACACGGCTATCTGGCGGATTTTTCCCTTCGCGGATGATTCCGATCTTCATATGGAGGATTTATTTGGCGTATTGGGCAATGCATCGCAAAGAAAAGGCCCTTTTATCGCATTTTAAAAAAATTACATTTGTTCTTTGCAGAATCTTTGCCAAAATTGAACCAAGTCTCTGAAAATCGAATTTCAACAAAAAGAAAAAAAATTCAGAGGCCATACACCAAGCTCAAAAACGTTTGCATCTATCAAGTGTCTATCATGAAAGAAAAAAGTTCTTTGGAAAAATTTTCACGGTTTGCTTTCCTTCCGGCCATAGTTTGGACCTTGTTTATTTTACTTGTTTCCTGGACCGTTGCCGGCATAAATTTACCAGAACGACTGCTTGATTTAATCAGCACGGACAAAGTGGCTCATTTTATTGTATATTCGATTTTGACCTGCTTGTACCTTCTGGGATTCTTTATAAAAGGAAAGGAAATAAAATTTTACCCATTAGGACTTTTTGTAATAACTGCAGCAAGTCTCTATGGGGTTATGATGGAAATTTTACAATACTATTTTTTTCCTGGTAGATTTTTTGAAATTCTTGACATAGTTGCTAATATTAGCGGCGCTTTTGCAGGCTTTTACCTTTTTAGGCTTTGCAAAAACATTATTAACGGGCAAAACTAAATTTATGGATTTTTCGAGCTTAAATTTCACAGGGAGTACGATTGCCGTGATTATTGCCTTGGTAGTGATAGGTATTATTGCCTTCATCTTCCTTCGCAAGCGTCAGATGGAAAATCAATCTCCAGGCGGTTTAGCTGACCTGCACTCCTCTAAAGGAGATGCTGCCAGACTAGCCAACCGCAACAAGTACCCGGAAGCTGATGTATTCAGAAGCCGTGGAACTTACCTAAACCTGGGTGTAGCTCTTTCTTTGCTTTTCATCGTTTTAGCCTTCAACTGGACTGAATACGAAGATGATGTATTCATCCCGGAAGATGCGCTGGTACTTCCAGATGAAATTGAAATGGAGCCACCACGTACTGCAGAGCCACCACCACCTCCGCCACCTCCACCACCTCCGGTGATTGAAGAGGTACCGGATGAAGAAATCGACGAAGAAGACGAACCTGAGTTCGTTGACAATAGTGTAACTGAAGAGCAAGTGGTTGAGAAGCCAATTGAGGCACCAAAACCTCCACCACCACCTCCGCCACCTCCACCACCAAAAGTGGAAGAGATCTTTAAGGTAGTAGAAGACATGCCCCGTTTCCCTGGCTGTGAAAGCGAAGGTGACAAAGCTGCCAAAGATCAGTGTGCGACGAAAAAAATGCTCGAATACATATACAAAAACATCAAGTATCCGGCTATCGCCAGAGAAAACGGTGTAGAAGGAACCGTAGTAGTTCAGTTTGTTGTGGAGAAAGATGGTTCTATTACTGCATCAAAAGTGGTTAGAGATATCGGAGCAGGATGTGGAGACGAAGCACAAAGGATCGTAGATATGATGCCTAAGTGGATTCCGGGAAGACAGCGTGGTAATGCTGTAAGGGTTCAGTTTAACCTTCCGGTTCGTTTCAAACTTGAGTAGACTTTTTCATTTTCTACAAATAAAAAAAACCGCGGGTAGTTGTGACTACTCGCGGTTTTTCTTTTCCCCTTAGGGATTACCGGTATTATATTTTAATGCCTTTCACTTAGTTTTTCTTTGTACTTATCCAATTGTCTTTTCAGCTTTACAACAGCCTCGTCGATGGACTCTTCAAAAGTTTTAGAAGTTTCTTTAGCTATCAGGACATCACCCGGAACGTGTAACTTAACCTCCGCAATCTTATCTCTTACTTGTCCGCTATTCTCAAGTTTCAAGTAAACGTGTGCGCTGGTAATCCTGTCAAAATAATGGTCTAATTTGCCAACTTTATCGTCAACAAAATCTAACAACTTCTTGTCCGCTTTAAATTGGACCGTTTCGGTTTGTACTCTCATTAGACAAATTTTTAGAGTGAAATAATCTTTTCAATTTTCCGCCGGGCCTTTTCCCGCTTTGGGGTGGGCCTGTTCGTAAACTCTTCGCAACTTTTCAATCGAATTATGGGTGTAGACTTGTGTCGCTGCCAGGCTGGAGTGCCCCAGTAACTCCTTGATGGCATTTAAGTCAGCTCCACTATCCGATAAATGTGTTGCAAATGAATGTCGTAACACGTGGGGACTCTTTTTTTCTATGGTCGTAACCATGGACAAATAACGATTTACTAATCGATATATAAATCCACTATTGACACTCTTTCCTTTATCGTTTAAAAACAGATTAGGTTCGTCAATTTCTGGAAATATTTCTTTTCTTTTTAATAAATATGATTCCACTGATTGTTCAAATCTGCCTGCAAACGGCACCAGCCTTTCTTTTGAACCTTTACCCAGGATTTTTACCTGCCGTGCAGCCCAGTCAAAGTCATTTATTTTCATATTAACCAACTCGGAAACCCGTACGCCCAAGGTATAAAACGTCTCCAGCACCAATCTGTCTCTCACTCCTTCAAATCCTTCCGGATAGATAAAATCTTCAAACAATCGCTCCATATTGGGACGACTGACAAATACCGGCAAACGCTTACCAGACTTGGGAGGTTGGATTTTTGCCATTGGATTGCCTGCTATGGCTTTCCTTTTCAGTTGATATTTGAAGAATGTTTTTAAGGTGGAGAGTTTTCGGTTAATGGAGCGGGGTGTAATTTGTTGGTCTATCAAATGAACCATCCAGGCGCGGATATGCATCGCTTCAATGTTGCTCACTTCATTGATTTCATAGGTATCCAAAACAAATTCCTCAAACTGTTCCAGGTCGCTTTTGTAGGCTTCAAGGGTATGAGGTGAATACCTTTTTTCGAATTTCAAATAATCAAAAAATGAAGCTGTTTGCATATACTTCTTCCAATGGTTTCAATTCAAATTCCATTTCAATTTAATCACATTGGATCTTAATTCCAAGAATTGGATTTTCAAAATCGACAACA
>JAGQWW010000129.1 GCA_020436955.1 Saprospiraceae bacterium
AGGTAAAATGTGCGGAAGATATTCTTTTGTGGTCTCCATTGAAAAAATCAAGCAGGAATTCCCTGACCTTGAGGCCATTGAGAATATAAGGGTGAGCTACAATATTGCCCCTACCCAGCACTCTTATGTTATCACCAATGACAAGCCTGACAAATTACAATATCTCATTTGGGGATTGATACCACATTGGTCAAACGATGGAAAAAACAGTGGGAAACTAATCAATGCAAGGAAAGAAAGCATTGAAGTGAAACCCTCTTTCCGTTTACCTATCCGAAAAAGGAGATGTTTAGTACTGGCTGATAGCTTTTATGAATGGAAAACGGTAGCCGGTGAAAAAGTACCCTATCGGATATTTTTAAAGAACAACAAAATTATGGCCTTCGCAGGCTTGTGGGATGTATGGTATGATGGCAACTACGCTGTTAAAAGTTTTTCCATCATCACGACTCCTGCCAATCATGATGTGGACCGAATCCACGACCGTATGCCGGTAATTTTACCCACCAAAAAAGCACAAAAAGATTGGTTGAAGGAACAGCCTTTGGAAGATGTGCTTGATATTCTTGAAACACCTCCGGAAGGTATTTTAAAAATGTACCGGGTGTCTCAAAAAGTTAATTCTCCCAAAAATAATTCTCACGATTTACACCAAGAATTGCCCGAACAACCATCTTTATTCTAAACGATTTAATTTTTCGCCTTACTTCTTTTAAAATTTACTGCTCATGGGAATGTTCAAAATGTTTAAAATGCCGCAAAATCAGCAGTTTCAATACCGACCCAGATTTTGGGATCAGGAAAAAGAAGAATTGGAAAAAAGGCTGAAAAAAATCCAAAATCCGGAAAATGTTACGGCTGAAGAAATCAAGGAGAATATCAGCATGACCTTCAGAAACAGAGGTGGCGGTGCCGACCCAAAATTTAGATCTGCGCAGGTGATGCAGTCCAATAAAATTCTGGTGCTTACCATTTTAATCCTGGCCGTTTTTGCTTATTTATTATTGAATTCGAATATGGATTTTCTTCAAAAATTACTCAACTAGTACACTTTTATAAATAGTTGGAAGAATTCTATCGAAATTAATCGGAAAATCATAAGCTACATCCTACCTTTAACGCAACAATTTGTTTTAAATCCGGGTTTCCGGTAAATCTTAATCAAAACTTGCTATGGCTGGAATTATTCAGCTACTACCTGACTCCATTGCAAACCAAATCGCAGCAGGTGAAGTAATTCAACGACCTGCTTCCGTTATTAAGGAATTGTTGGAGAATGCTATTGATGCCGGTGCATCAAACATTCAGGTCATTCTAAAGGATGCCGGGAAGACGCTTATCCAGGTAATAGACGATGGAAAAGGAATATCTGATACCGATGCCCGAATGGCATTTGAAAGACATGCTACCTCAAAAATCAAAACCTCCGAAGATTTATTCCATATCCGTACGATGGGATTTCGTGGCGAAGCGCTTGCTTCCATCGCCGCCATCGCTCAGGTAGAACTTAGAAGCCGCACCGCAGATGACGAGCTTGGGACCCGAGTGGTTATTGAAGCATCAGAAGTAAAGGCCCAGGAGGTCTGTCAACAGCCATTGGGAAGTAATTTCCTGGTTAAAAACCTTTTTTATAATGTGCCGGCCAGAAGGAATTTTCTGAAATCGGACAGCGTAGAGATGAAACATATCCTGGACGAGTTCCAGCGCGTTGCCATAGCAAATCCAGATGTCTTTTTCTCCCTCCACCATAATCAAAACGAACTATTCCATTTACATCCCGGTAACTTGCGTCAACGATTGGTAGGGGTATTTGGCAATAATTCCAATAAAAAATTAGTGCCAATTGCAGAAGAAACCGATGTGGTTCAATTGCGCGGTTTTGTTGGCAAACCAGAATTTGCACGGAAAACCAGGGGGGACCAATTTTTCTTCGTCAATAACCGTTTCATTAAAAGTGGTTATTTGCACCATGCTGTCATGACGGCTTATGAAGATATCTTGCAGGATGACACCTATCCGTTTTATGTAATTTTTATTGACATCGATCCGGCAAGAATTGACATTAATGTCCACCCTACCAAGCAGGAAATTAAATTTGACGACGAGAGGCTAATTTACCAATATCTGCGCGTGGCAGTTCGCCATGCATTAGGACAATACGCTGTAATTCCTACCCTCGATTTTGAAGCTGAAACAGGCTTATTGCAATACCAAACGGCAGCATCAGCTCCTGTTCAACGCGATGAAAAAAGCTATGCAGGAGGAAGCAGCAATCAAAATTGGAATATTGACCGCCAACAAGCAAGGGGAGGCAACCAGGACGATTCCAGCCAATTGCAACACTGGCAAAGTTTGTATGAAGGATTGGAAAGAAGCAATGACGATGACGAGGAGGGTTCAATCACTTTGCAAAGTGCAGCCACAAAAGAAGAGGAAAACGACCAGTTGGATAGCTTGTTTGCTAATGAAAAGAAAGTGCCTTTTCAAATTCATAATCGCTACATCGTAAGCCACATCAAATCAGGATTTTTGCTGATTGACCAACAGGCTGCGCATGAGCGTATACTATTTGAAAGGTATTTTGAATTGCTCCAACAAAAGAAAGCTTCTACTCAACAAGAGCTTTTTCCAAGGACTGTAAAGTTGGCTACTGCAGATGCAGAGATTTTGCGAGGTATACTGGAGGAAGTAAACGAAATGGGCTTTGATATTCAGGAATTTGGGTCCGACACCTTTGTCATTCACGGTATTCCATCAGAAATTTACGGAAAACCGGATGCTGAAAAAATGCTGGAGCAGTTGATCGAACAATTTAAGTCCAATCTGGAGCTCAAAATTGACATAACAGAAAATCTTGCCCGGGCCATGGCAAAGAGTTCTGCCATAAAAAGAGGAAAATCATTGACGGTACCTGAAATGCAGGAGTTAATTGATCGTTTATTTGCCTGTGAGTTACCTTATAAAAGTCCTTCCGGCAGGAATTGTTTTATCACCTATGACCTGGAAGAATTGAACAAAAAGTTTGAGGGCTGATTCATTCAGTAGCTCATTTAAACAAACTTCTATGTTTCAGATAACACCAGTAGTCAAATCACTACTGATACTTAATATCGGATTTTTTCTTGTGACGATGGTGCTTGGTCAAGGTGCATCCAACGCATTAGCATTGTATTACTTTCAATCTGAAAATTTTCGATTTTACCAGATAGCAACCCACTTTTTCATGCATGCAGGCTTCATGCATATCTTTTTCAATATGTATGCTTTGGTGATGTTTGGAAGTTATGTTGAAAAATTATGGGGTGGAAAAAAATTCCTGTTCTACTATATTTTTTGTGCCTTGGGTGCAGCCATTTTGCACACTGCGTACACCTATTATCACATTTCCGGTATGCAAGAGTTGGCTGTCGCGTTTAGGGATATGCCAGACGCAAATACTTTTACTAAATTTCTAGGTAAGGCCAATCTTGATTTTCTAACTACTGAAGGTAAAAATTTGGTTAGCAATTTGGAAAGTGCCCTAAGAAAATCGACAAATGGGGAAGCTGTACAACAAGCCTACAGCATTATGCAGGAATTGATTGGAATGGAAATGAATATTCCTATAGTAGGTGCTTCAGGCGCAGTGTATGGCATTTTGGTTGCCTTTGGACTATTGTTTCCAAATGCTGAATTGATGTTGATTTTCCTCCCAATTCCAATCAAGGCAAAATATTTCATCCCTGTATTGATGGTCATTGAGTTTATACTAGGAGTAAACCAATATTCCTGGGACAATATCGCTCACTTTGCTCACCTTGGAGGCGCCTTATTTGGTATTATCCTCATTTTATTCTGGACTAAAAACGATCAATCTTATCGTATAAATTAAAGCATTATGAATAGCCTGGTTAATAAATATGCCCAATTGTTGGTTAATTATTGTTTGGAGATAAAGGAAGGCGATAAGTTATATGTTACCTCTACGGTATTGGCTGAACCATTGGTGAGAGAAGTGTATCGAGAGGCACTAAAAGCCGGAGCGCTGGTTGACACCAACCTGACCTTTCACGACGAGTATCGCATATTAATTGAAAACGCAATTACCGATAAACAATTAGAACATATTTCGCCGGTGTATGCTCAGGCCATGGAATCATATGATGCCTATCTGGCTATCAGGGCACCTTTTAATTTGCGAGAAGATCAAAATGTGTCTCCTGAAAAAGCTGGAATTCGTCAAAAGGCGATGAAACCGGTTATCAAAAACTACTTTGAAAGAACAGCGACACGTGATTTAAAAAGAAACCTGTGTCAGTTTCCTACACAAGCTGCCGCTCAGGAGGCAGGTATGTCTTTGGAAGAGTATGAGCAATTTGTATATGGTGCCTGCCGTTTATTTGATGAAGATCCGGTAGCAAGTTGGTTGCAGGTAAGACATAACCAACAGAAAATTGTAGACCTTTTGAATAGCCGCACCAAAATTCGATACAAAAGTTCTAACATTGATATAACATTTTCAACAAACGGCCGTACATGGATAAATTCGGACGGTCAGACCAATATGCCTTCGGGCGAAGTGTACACCTCTCCTGAAGAAGATTCGGTCAACGGTGTAGTTCATTTTGATTACCCGAGTATTTATATGGGTCATGAGGTAGAAGGGGTAACACTTTGGGTAGAAAATGGGGAAGTCCAAAAGTGGGAAGCCAAAAGAGGCCAGGACTTTTTGGATAGAATCTTTGCTATGGAAGGCACCAGAAGATTTGGAGAGGCGGCAATTGGAACAAATTCCAACATTGATCGTTTCACCAAGAACATTCTCTTTGATGAGAAAATAGGCGGTACAATCCATATGGCAATTGGGCAGTCTTATTTACAAGCAGGTGGGAAAAATCAGTCTTCAGTCCACTGGGATATGATAGCTGATATGACCAAAGATGGCCAAATATTTGCTGATGATGAGAAAATATACGAAAACGGCCGCTTTTTATTTGTATAAAAGAAATTTATTATTTATTGACGCCGAAAATTTATAAATTGCCGGCAAAATAAAGAGCTTAGAACTCAATTTTTAAGAGAAAAATCAACAAACGACGTGGGCATTAAAAGAAACTTATCAGTACTTGAAGTGAAGTATGGGAACTTGTATGGAGGCTTTCCAAATTTCTTCTCAATCAGTGAAATTTCACTTTTAGTATTCGAACCAGACACCAAAAGAATTTTCGTTGAGACCTGGATCAATCAGGCAGATGTAGACTATGTAAGTGTGATTGCAAAAACAGACGATTTAGGCCACACTGTAGACAGAGTAAAAGAAGTAATCAACATGCGTACCGGAAGGAAAAAAGCATTTGATGAAGAATACAAACTCAACGAAGAAGAAATCAAAAATTTATTTTTCAAAGTTAGACCTGCACAGAAAGCTGTGAAAGGTTTCCTTTTGAAAAACTTCAAAAAATACGCTGTAAATCAAATCCTAACTTTTGACGGTAGAAGAGATATTTTCCTTTGTGAAAAATCTGGTGTGAATTTCATGCGTATGCGAATCATTGATTTGCAGCGTGAGTTGAATTCAGAGACCAACTACTTGTTCTCCTTGAACAAACTTTCGAAAGTAATTGATTTCAGAATGGAAAACAGCTACTTGCGTTCCAACAACCTTGAATACTGGTTGCACCCTATCGCAGCTAAGCAATTTTACCCGGGTAATGCAGCTTATGATGCCGCAAGATTATTTATGGTAAATCAGGAATACAGATTGCACCATGATGACTTCCTGGTTAAAGCGCAGTTGCTATTGAATAAAATTCAGGCAAAAAAGAGATAATCTTTTTTGCTGCATAAAAAAAGCCGCTTCCCGAAAGAGAAGCGGCTTTTTTTGTTACAGGACACAAAAGTCCTTATTCCTGTACTTTTTCTCCGTATGCAAGGTCTCCAGCATCGCCCAATCCTGGCACTATATATGATTTTGCAGTAAGTTCTTCATCCAGTGCTCCCATCCAAATGGATGCTTCAGGATACATTCGAATCATATGATTCAATCCCGGAGTTGCTGCGATAGCTGTTACAATATGAATTTTTGAAGGTTTTCCATACTGTAGCAAATTATCCAACGCAAGGCTCATGGAAGCGCCCGTTGCCAGCATCGGGTCAGCAATGATAAGCACTTTACCCGTAAGGTCAGGACAAGAAATGTACTCCAGGCGCACATCAAATGATCCATCTTTATGCTGTTTTCTATAGGCTGAGACGAATGCATTTGAAGCTTGGTCAAATATTTGTAACATACCTTGATGCATAGGTACGCCGGCACGAAGTATGGTACCTAAAACTATTTCATCAGTCGGCACCTGGCAATTGGCTATACCGAGCGGGGTTTCCACATCTTTTTGAGTATAGTGTAGGGTCTTACTGATTTCATAAGCAAGCACAGAACCAATACGCTCCATATTTTTGCGAAATCGCAAGCTGTCTTTTTGAATGGCAGCGTCTCTGATTTGCGCAATATATTGGCTGGCAATGGATGGATGATCACTTAGATTGAATTGCATATTGATTATGATTTTTTTTCAAAAATAGTGTTTTTAATGATCTGTGCCAGTTAATGGCTCATTTGATAATCTTAATTTTTAGGAAAACCTTCGCATAAAAATTGCATTTAGCTAACAACTATTGAAAATCAAAGGCTTAGTCTAAGAAAGATGAAAGACTCGGGATAGGCGGAATTTCGACTATCCGGAACATCCTTATGGGAGACCAAATTTCTGAAATACAGCGGAAGTTTGATACCATGAAGAATGCGCTCGATTCCATGGAACAACATTATAAATCCAAAATAAGTGACCTGGAAAGCCATTACAATGATAAAATCCAATGTTTG
>JAGQWW010000012.1 GCA_020436955.1 Saprospiraceae bacterium
ACCGTTGCTGCTGCAGCATTGCAACAAAGAGGCTTGCAATGTAGAATTGTAGAAAAACAGCAATTTCCAAGATTTGTGATTGGCGAAAGTCTTCTACCAAGATGTATGGAGCATTTTGAAGAAGTAGGCCTTTTAGATACCCTTAAAGCCCAAAACTATCAGGTTAAAACAGGAGCTCGATTCATAAGGGATGGGAAAATCTGCTGGTTTGATTTCAGTGAGAAATATTCGAAAGGTTGGAACTGGACATGGCAGGTACCAAGAGCTCATTTCGATAAGGTGCTTGCAGATGCAGTTGAAGAACGAGGTGTACCTATTAGCTACAATACAGCAGTCACAAATGTTGAAATGTTTGGTACGGACTCCATTACAACTGTTGTCTTGCCTGATGGCTCAGAAGAAAAAATCTCTGCAAAATTTATAATTGATGCCAGTGGATATGGCCGTGTCTTGCCAAGACTATTCAATCTAGACAAACCATCCAATATGCCACCTCGAAAGGCAGTTTTTGGTCATTTCGAGGATAAAAACCGCCCGGAAGGGCCCGATGGAGAAAAAATCACTTTTGTCATTACAAGACGAGACATCTGGACCTGGATCATTCCTTTTTCAAACGGTATCAGCTCTGTAGGATTTGTAGGAAACCCTGATTTTTTCAAGCAATATGAGCAAGAAGACACAGATGCCTATTTGCGTGCTATGATGATGGATATACCGGTCATCAAAAACAGATTTGAAAATATGCCTTTTGCTTTGGATGCAAAAAAGATGGAGGCTTATGCTGTTTCTGCTACCCAATTATACGGCCCGGGTTATGTTATCACTGGCAATAGTTCAGAATTTATAGACCCTGTTTTTTCTTCGGGCGTAACCTTTGCAACCGAATCAGGATTGTTGGGAGCAAAATTAGTCGCTCGTGCCCTGGATGGTGAAGAAATAAACTGGCAAAAAGAATATGTAGACCATATGGTGCAAGGTGTGGAAACCTTCCGAACCTATGTCAACAGTTGGTACGATGGAGCACTGCAGGATATATTTTTCTACACACATGCAGATGCCAATCAGGACATCAAAAGAAAAATATGTTCTGTGTTAGCCGGCTATGTTTGGGACGAGACCAATCCCTTTGTTACAGAGAAAAGAGACCGAGCATTAGACTCTATATCTAAACTTATCAAGGTATTAGACTAGTTTCCACGAATTGTGGAAGGATTTTCAAATCTTTCCACGAATCATGGACATTTATTTTTGGCTGAAGGGCCCTTTCAGGAATAGTTTTGTATCGATTTTTTCACTAAAACTATTTCTTATGAAAACTAAACTCAACTCGATGTTCGCACTGGTGTGTGGAACATTCCTCCTCTGCTTTCAAACCTATGCAGAGACTCCTTTACCACCCAATGGTAATTGTACGTATTGGCACGCTTGCGAGTCAACGCAAAAATCCTATTTCGAGTTTTCGGAAGGTACTGACCTTACCACCTTGGAAATTGGAGACCTTATGTATGGCAAAATCCATGTAAGGAAAGAGTATGTCGAACAATGCTATGATGAAGCAGCCGGATTGACCGTGACTCGGACTTTGCTGAACCCGGAAGAATCATTGAACGAATGGATGACTCCGATTTATCAGTCCATTATTTCCAAAAATGGAGTCCGGATGCTGGACAATCAAATGCAGGAAATTGGAAATTATCCACCCAGTCCATTGCAAAGCGAACATTGGTCCGATATGGAACAAGCAATTGAAGAAAATGGATTTGTTACCGGTGTTTCCTTTGATTACCCAACTCCAGCAGACATCGCTGAATTACAAGTCAATGGATTCCATTATGTGGAATACACTGACGGCAAATTTGCCTACAGCAACGCTGACCAGGAAGTAATCGTTGATCCGGTTAACCTGCAAATTGAAATCAATGAAATGGAAGAGGGTGAACTTATCTACAGTACGGTAGAAGGTTTTATTCCGGCGGAAGGTCAAGGATATTACCAATCGTTTTCCATTCAAAGGGCCTATCAAGTGCTACCGAGTGGTACATGCGGGTCATTTGTAACCATTACGAATTATCACAACGTGACGACTTCTCAGGAAGTTTACCCAAAAAGTACCAACAACAAAAACCTGACTACATTGGATCTGGAATCGGAATCAGGCAATAATCAGATTGGAACTTTTGAGGTATTCCCCAACCCTACCAGGGATCAGGTGTCAGTATATCTGTCCAACCTGGATGCGTCAAATGGTGTCTTTTCATTAAAATTATTTGACTTAAATGGTCAAGTGGTTTTGGAAAGAAGCATCACTGACCAAAATATTGTAAATTTATCGCTGCCTGATTTGCCAAAGGGTATGTACATCTTAAATGTATCCTCTGATAAACAGAGCATTTCTAAAAAGCTAATGAAAAACTAAAAACACTTTTTGCTATGAAATTGTATAAAACATTGATCCTGTGCGCAGGATTGTGCACCATATCTTTTTACCTCAATGCACAAGTTTGTCCAACACCAAGGGTAAAAACCACAACTAAATTCACTAAAACTATTTCGGACTTTGATCCACCGCTGCCTCCACCCAAAGGAGACCCTGAAGTATTTGATTTCGATGGCGACCGCATTATTTTCTGGGTACACGGATTGGCTGGATCCAATGCTTCCTGGTCAAGAGCTGCCGAAGCAACTGATCATGGAGGAGCACCCATACATCCGGATTACCCGGCAAGAAAGGCAGTAAATGATCTGCCAACTTACACAGATTTCAGCTTGGATAATGCTGCCTTTTCCCTCAAAAATAATATGTGGGATATAAAAGGAGGCTACATGAAAAATTATAATGTACTCCCGGAACAGAACATTGCAATAGGGCATAGCCAGGGAGGATTGGTAATTCGAAACATTGACCGAAATTATCCTCAAAATACAGCTGGTCATGATTTTGAACCATATCGTGTAGCACCCTTTGGAGGAATGGTCACTTTTGGAACACCGCACCAAGGCGCTCAAATTCTCAATAATGTAGATTTTAATGGTCCGGATATGGCAAGAAAGTTTGCAATAAAAACCTGTAACGACTTAGGTGCAGGACCGTTGCAAGAAAAACTCAACACTGTCGACTTGGGCAAATTGAAAATCTTTAACGGTATTGCACGAAATGCCTTAAGTGGTGCGGGAGGACAATTACTTCAACAAACCTGTAGTGTTTTAGGAAATGGTCTAATACCTATCTTTTTTGATGACTTCACTTCCGGTATTACTGAAGATTATAAGGTAGGCGCTCCCGCCTTGGCAGCTTTAAACAATTTTGCCTCTGACATTCCAAAAGTAGGATTTTATGGAGTAGAAACAGAACCTGTCATGTGGAGAAATTCCTTTTTCATTGGTGTTGAAGAACCAAATACTTTTACTCCATTTGAAGCGAATAATGATGATCAATTAGTGAATCTTTCCAATGCAATGAATCAGCATTACTTTTCAAAGTTTCTATATTGGCAAGCCGAAGAAGCTTATTTTGCAAAATTAACAAGAAGGTATTGTGGGACTAATATCAATTGCCCTACCTGGAGAGCCCGAAGAGCTGAAGCACGAAAAATTCGGGATGCATATTTGAGAGGTGTCAACTGGTTCAACACAGCCAATGATGAATATAAAAAAATCATAGGTGCTTTGGAACCACAGGTAAACACCCAACACTATTGTGAATGTGTCGAATTGGCGACAAATGAAACAACTAGAACCCCGGTCAATGACCCATCCGACTGTATTCCGGTACTAAACAAAGAATACGTTTGTTATCCGGTAACAGAAACTACTATAGAAATGGTAGAAAAACCATCTGATGGTGTGGTAGTAGCCGAGTCTGCTGGTAATTTTCCAGGAGCTACTAGAAATATAAAATTAGCCGGAAGCAATCATCAGCAAATGCGAAATGATGAAAATTTGAAAAAAGGATTACTTAGCCTTTTCTCAGGAAATATTGATCCCTTTTTTGAAACAGAACCTAGATAAATAACATGCCAGGTTGCTAAAGCAACCTGGCAAAACTTTAAGCTTATGAAAAATCTAAAACCAATGATCTTGATTCTATTTTTCCTTTCTTACCTGCTACCGGGTTGCCAGAAAGAACCTTCTCCAACACCGATGCCAGGTGAACCGGTTGACTCCAGTTCATTTTTCAAGGTGATGTGGTCAGTGCCTATAACAAGTGATACTGCTCAGGTAATTTCAGACCATAAGTTTATTCACAAAGGGAATATTATAAACCAAAAAGGATTCCATGGGCCAACCAACATACTTTCAATGTACAATGGAGAAACCGGTGAAAAAATTTGGAACTGGGAAGACTCAAAAATCAGGGATGGATCAGAAATTCTAGGATTGACTGGAATGATTCTAAAGGACAACAAATTAATGATCGGTCATCATAATTTAACTTATTTCATTAATCCAGATAATGGACTAACGCTCCTTGAAGACACTCCGGATTCACCGGACAAGCTATTCCTTTTACAATGTTCAACCCTAGATGACTATATTTTCAGAACTGTTGACCCTCGAGGAGGACCTGATGACCCTTATTCTGAGCTTGTTTATTATGATGTTAAAAACCTTTCATCAAACAAACTATTATTTCATCAACCGAAAGAAAATGATTTCTCTCCTACAGTGCTAGGAGTCAACGGCTACAAAAACAAAAACGGTGACCAAATCCTACTATTTCAAAATAGACAATACCGCTTTTCACCAGGTAGAGGAAAGGTTGATTTGATTTGCTACAACCTTACACAAGATACTATTGTGTGGAAAAAAGAAGACCTGACCGCTTCCCGAAATTCAAATGTGCAAGCACCGGTTATTTATAATCAAAAAATTTACTTCGCAGGAGCATCAAATATTTATTGTCTGGACCTTTTTACAGGAGAAGAAATTTGGCATTCAGTTCCATCACCTACCCAATCAAGTCTGGTAACCTCGGCTTATAAGATTATTGACAGTAAATTAATTGTAAACGATGACGAATGGAACCTTATGGCGCTAGACCCGATTTCAGGTAGGACCATTTGGCATATTCCAGAAGTTGGAAACAGCAATAAATTAGAAAATTATGGTGACATTCTTTTCGTTGCTTCAAATGATTTGATAGCTATCGATGTCCGAAAAGGAAAAATAATTGAACGCCTAAAGCCGGATACAGACCGAAAAAATGATGCGAGTTTCTTTTGGGAATCTATTGCAGTCGATCACGAAAACAAAAGAGTTTTTGCCACCGATGGCTTCTTCCTCATGTGCCTGGAGATAAATCCCAAATAAAAAAAGCGGCTCAAACATTTGAGCCGCTTTTTTTATTCATTGAAACAAATACGGCCACCGCATCTCAACCTTCGACCTACACATTCCGGCAACCGGCTCCCGTAATCCGGCCTTGACTACCGGCTCCCGTTTTCCGGCTACCGGCTACCAGCTACCGTATTAAACCCATTCCTTCCTTTTCCCTCTAACATGCTTTCGCTCTTGTTTCTCCGTCACCCAGGCTGGCCAGGTTTCCGGATGTTCAGCCGAATACACTTTAACAAATTGGCTGGGATCATAAGGAATTAGAGTTTTCATTCTTTTCTCACCTAATATCAATGCCGCAGTGTTGATCCCTGAGCTGGTTGCCCCCATTACCCCATGCGATAAGGTCGAGGCACCTGTCAAATACAAGCCCTCAATTTTTGATCTTGGATGGAAGGACATTGGCCCAAGTTGTTTCATTACTTTTTCCGTACCATAACAATTCCCCTCTGTGCCTTCTGTATAAAAGCTATTGGTTACCGGTGTCCCCAATTCCCATTTAACAATCATTTGCTTAATGCCCGGCAACAGTCGCTCCAGAGTCCGAATCATTTTTTCGGCCAATTTTTCTTTTAACTTCAAATATTCACTGCCTCGATTGCCACTTTCGGCTCCTTCATAGGCTTTAAAATAGGAGTATGGAACAAAAGTTATTGCCTCAATCGTATGATGAATACCATCCTGTGAACTAGGGTCCTTGAGGGTTGGACTTCCAACAAACATTCCCAAAAATTCATCTCCTTCCAGTGGGTCTTGTGCCAAGGTTTGCCGGTAAATACTACTCAAATCTTCATGGGCTCCGTACCAGATATTTCCACTATCCATTCCAAGCGATCTCAAATCACCTCGCAAGATTAAAAACAGGTTTAAGGATGGTACCGAATAGGTAGTATTATCAAGCTTCTTCTTGATTTTTCCATCCAGATGGTCTTCTTCTATCATCCCAAGGAAAGTTTTGTCCGGGTCGGCATTGGAAACAACAGTATCTGCAAAAATTTCTTCCCCATTGGCCAGTCGGACACCATGTACCTTTACTACCCCACCCTTTCTGCTGGTAATAATTTTATCAACCCTGGCACTGGTGCGTACATCTCCACCCAGTCTTTTTATCTCTTTGGTAAATGCTTTCACAATAGCACCTGCACCGCCCGCCGGATAAAATCCGCCTTCGAAATAGTGTCCCATCATGGCCGCATGTAGAATGAAGCTTGCCCTTTCAGGACTTAATCCATGATTTCCACATTGAATATTCAAAAAAGCCTTTAATAATGGGTCCTTTATATGCCAATTAATAACACGTTCAAGGCTAAACAAAGCATATTTACCCATATGGCGAGTATACCAGGGCATGGTAATCCACTCCCAGGCAGTATCTACCTCGTTTATATGGTGCAACTCTCGCCTTGCATTATCCAATAAGTCAACATATTTCTTTCCACTCTTATGTTCGTGCGGAAATTGTTGACGCAGACTATCGATCAACCTGGTTTTCCCAGCAGGATAATGAAAAAATTTATCTCCAATCCGTGCATGATCATAACCTTTCTCATTTTGTTGAAAAAAGGATAAATGATTGGCAACCCCTAGACCTTCATATACTCTTGATGCATCTTGACCAACGCCCATTGCCCCGATGTAATGAATACCGGGACTGAATCGAAATCCATCCAAATAAAAACTATGACTCCAGCCTCCCGGGACATAATGCTGCTCCAGCACCATCACTTTTTTCCCCTGTCTTGCCAGTGTTAAAGCACAGGCAAGCCCCCCTGCTCCGGAACCAATTACAATAACGTCCGTGTCTTTCATAATAAATTGCTTTTTAAATGCTTCGGATGTCTGGGTAAAATACTTCTTTTTTAAAAAATTGACCAAATTTCTTAGGGTATCAGGTCTGTGGAAGCATCTTATTAACACATTGCGAATTAATCGGCGGTTGCTTATTTTGCAGCATTATTTAACCGCAAAAAATCTACTTATGAAAATGAGATTCGCGTTAGGACTTTTTGTTATGGCGGCAACTTTGTTTTTCGCAACAGAAATGTCAGCCCAAAAAGTAGTTATGAAAAGTGGGAAATTTGACGCCCTTAAAGGTCAGGATGAAATTAATGTCTCCTATCGCTACGACAATATGGGAGTAGGGAAATTTGACCATGAAGAAGACTATGTCGATGAAAAAGTAAGAGAAAAAAATGAAGATGAACCAGGTTCAGGAGACGAGTGGAAAAGGAAGTGGGAAGACGACAGAGAAGCCCGTTTCGAACCAAAGTTTGAAGAACTCATGACCGAGTATCTTAAAGATCAAGGTACAAAAGTCGGAAGATACCCTTACGCAAAATACACTTTGGTGATCCATACTACCTTTACAGAACCCGGTTTTAATGTAGGTGTTATGCGTAAACCTGCTATGATTAATGCAAATATCTCCCTGGTGGAAACTGATAACATGGATAAAGAACTGGCAAAAGCCACCATCGAAAAAGTACCGGGAAGAGATGCTATGGGCTATGATTTTGACACAGGATACAGACTCCAGGAAGCATATGCTAAACTGGGAAAAACATTTGCTAAGTACCTTGTAAAAAAGGTATTCTAACTAAAAACCAATAATTATGATGCGCTTTGGAATTACATTGATTGTGAGCTTTTTGTTTTTTGCATTTGTCAATGCTCAACCATTTGGCCACCCGGCCATCAAAAATGCAGATGAAATCGTATACTATGGCCTGGACTTTTCAAATGCTAAAATGATAGGCACAGAAGGTTTCTCTAACCCTGATGATATCAAAGCCAGGTTTTTTAGAGCCTGGAATATGGTAATAGTCAATGAGTCGGACAAATACGATCTAAAAAAGGCTTTTAAAAAAGATGTAATCAGGCGTGATTTTTCCGTGATCGATGAAAGAAATTCGCTTCCGGACGCTGATGAATTAGTTATTAATAGCGACTACAAAATATCCCGAGAGGACGTTGAAGCAATTATCAAAAACTATACGGGTGAATATGATAGTGGCGTAGGCCTGGTTTTCATCATAGAAAGCTTTAGTAAAACAGGTGAAATTGGAAAAATGTGGGTGACCTTTTTTGACATTGGCTCTAAAGAAGTTTTATTGACCCGAAGATATTCAGGAGAACCCGGTGGATTCGGACTTCGGAACTATTGGGTGCGGTCCGTATATAATGTTATCAACCAGGTCGGAAAAGATTATGCCGAATGGTTGATGGATAAAAAAAGATAATACCTAATTCATTTTTCCGAAAAACGGCTGCAAGTCATTGATTTGCAGCCGTTTTCTTTTGCTTATAGGCTTAATTATTTCCTGCATATATTTTGAATGTAAATTTTTTTTTATGTAAATTTGATATACTGAGCTATGCTGGCGGAGTAAGAGAATCAAATCTCACCAAATCAGCCCGAATGAACAACTCCGCAGCTTTTCCAACCTTTTGGGAAAATTATTTTTAAAAATCCGTTTGGTAATTTTTTGAATAATTTATTGAGTTCCAAAACTTAGTGTATTTTAGAAACTTATTGAACTGTTGTTAGTCGTTTGTAAACCTTTAGGTAGGTTTTTTACTTCCATAAAAAGTAATTAACTTAGCCGCTCGTTTGCATTCAAAAATGAAGTCCCTCTGTTTGCGTTCAGACAATCTTTGTCCATAACCAAACAATTTTGCGACAACTGTGTGTTTACATATAAAACCTTTCTTGGACAAAGGTTCCTATTATCAAGTATTTTTAAAAATTCCGGTCCCATCGATTATTCATTAATTGAATGGTACCACTAATTGAGCAGCAGCATTTAAAATGATTTACAAAATTATCCTGGTCGGTCGCTTAGAATTTGGTTCAGAGAAGACTTTCAATAAAGCGCTTCAGATGTACCATTTCCGTATTGAAAATTTCTATAAAAACGATCTCCTAATCAAGGAGGATGTTTTGGATGCGGAAAACTTTTACCTGAACGTACCACGAATTGTATGTCACTCCGATGATAAAAATTGGAACAATACCATTAAGCTGCTTGAATATCTTTCCCAGTTTGCTGTAGCAGGTGCTTTCATGATGTGGAAAATTGATGAATCCGGCGATAAGAAAAAAGTATCACAGGTCATCATTGAACCAAAGACTGACAAGGCTGCTGTTCAGCAATTTTTAAAGGGACGCGAACTAACCGAGAAAAAAGGAAAGGAAAACGAAGCCATGGAAGCACTTAATCGTGCTATCGAAAAGTATGAAAAACATGCTTTGGCTTACGAAAGGAGAGGGTATGTAAACCTTCAGTTGAGAAATTTCAAGGATGCCAATTACGACTTCACCAAAAGTATTGCCCTAAATCCTAATAACAGCGATCCTCATTTCGGACGCGCATTGGTAAATCTTCATAATAAAGATTATGAAAATGCCGTAGCTGATTTCGATGAAGCCATCAAAAACTCCATTCCTTTGCAGCCTTTGTATTGGAAAGCAAGACGCATGAAAGGCGAATCATTGATGAAATTGGAAGACTTCGAAAATGCATTGAAAGAATTCAAATTTTTCCTTGCTCGAAAATTTGAATCTTCTGACCCCAACTTTGTATACCGCAAAAGCGCTTACAACAATTATGGTGTTTGCCTCTTTGAAATTGGAAACCACTCTGATGCCTTAAAAGCTTTTGATAGTGCTTTAGCGTGTGAAGCTGGCTCCGAAATGGTTAGCAATGCAGAAATTCTGGTAAACCATGGCCTTGCACTGCATAGCGCCGGTAAAAACGGCTTCAAAAAGGATTGGAAAGAAGCTGCTCAATTAGGCAGCAAACACGCAGAAGAATTATTAGCAACCCTAAGCTAGTTGAAAAACATAAAAATAAAGCCAAAGCCTCACCTTTGTTGGTGGGGCTTTGCTGTTTTCTCCCCCTCTATTAGTACCTTTATATTTTAAAAAACAACGGATTATTTATAAAAAGAATTCGTTTCTTATTTTTGTGCCCTTTTACAGGCAAACACACTAAGAATCTATTCATATGGCAGTTGATGTTATTCTCGGACTACAATGGGGAGACGAGGGAAAAGGTAAAATCGTTGATTACCTGGCAAACAATTACGATATCGTTGCACGATTTCAGGGAGGTCCAAATGCAGGTCACACCCTTAAATTTGATGGCAAAAAATATATCCTACACACAGTACCCTCAGGTATCTTCCGCGAGCACCTCATCAATGTTATTGGCAATGGTGTTGTGATTGATCCCATCACACTCAAAAGGGAAATTGAGCAATTAGATGCTGCCGGCGTCAATTATAAAGGTCGATTGTTAGTTGCCAAAAAAGCACACCTGATTTTACCCTCTCACCGTATGTTGGATGCAGCTTCTGAATCCGCAAAAGGCAAAGATAAAATTGGCTCTACCTTAAAAGGTATTGGCCCTACTTATATGGACAAAACCGGTCGTAACGGTTTGCGTATCGGTGACCTTTTCGAACCCAACTTTGAAGAGCGCTACGAAGCACTAAAAGATAAACATCTTAAATTGGCAGCAATCTATCCTGAGATCGATTTTGACATGGCTGCTGAAGAAGAAAAGTGGATGGCTTCCCTGGAAACCATCAAATCACTCGAAATTGTTGAAGGTGAATGGTACCTCAACAATGCCTTAAAAGAAGGGAAAAGAATATTGGCAGAAGGTGCACAAGGCTCTATGTTGGATATTGATTATGGTACCTACCCATTTGTAACTTCTTCCAACACCATTACAGCAGGGGTTTGCATCGGTCTTGGACTCGCTCCACAAAAAATCAATGAGGTTATCGGTATCACAAAAGCATACTGTACCCGCGTGGGAAGCGGACCGTTTCCAACTGAACTCCATGACCAAACCGGTGAGCAATTAAGAGTTGAAGGCGCAGAATTTGGATCTACTACCGGCCGACCAAGAAGATGCGGATGGATTGACCTCCCTCAATTAAAATATGCCATCATGTTAAATGGTGTAACGCAATTGGTTATCACCAAAATTGACGTGCTAAACATCTTCGATACCTTAAAAGCTGCAGTCCGATTAAATATTGACGGAAAAAGTACCGACCAATGGCCTTTTGACATCGATCGTAGAGAAGTTGTACCTGAATATGATACAATGGAAGGTTGGATGACCAGCCTTGAAACCATGACTTCTTTTGATGAAATGCCGGAACAAGCAAAAGCTTTTATCCATTACCTGGAAAAACAATTGGATGTTCCCGTTTCAATGATTTCTACAGGACCGGATAGAAAGAGTCTAATCTTGAGGGATGTATCCGCAGTAGTCTAAGCAAAGGAAATTTTTCAATAAGAAAGGCCGATATGCTCTTTTACTGCATCCAATAATTGGATGAGTTGCTGGCTCAGTGCATGTGTCATCAAAGGGCTTTCCTTCAAACCTTTTTGGATGCAATCGCTCACATGCGCTATTTCGTAATGGTATCCAAAACCGGGATAGTCATCAATTGCTTCATCAAGATTTGCATAGTAAGCGCCCCATTTTAGGCTGGTTGGATGTTGAAAACGGCTTTCCAATTTTAAGCTGCCTTGTTCACCTAAAATAGTAGCTTCTACTTCCGTTTTGGTGGAGATGGAGGAATACAATTGTGCTTTTGCTCCATTTGGATAATGCAAAAGCATAAAACAACTTTCATCAACTCCATTTTCTAACCAAGCGGCATCCGCATCAATGCTTTCTGGTATGCCAAGCACCAATAAAGACAAAAATAGTGGATAGATTCCAACATCCATCAAAGAGCCCCCACCAAGGCCTTTATCAAATACCCGGCTGGAAGGATCAAATGTGGCGTGAAACCCGAAATCAGCCCGTATCGTTTTAATCTGCCCTATTTCCCCATTTTCAACAATATCAAGAGCCTTTTGAATCAATGGAAAAAATCTAGTCCACATAGCTTCCATTAAAAAGACATTTTTGGATCGAGCTTCTTCAATCATCTGTTCCACCTCGTAGTATTTCAACCCAAACGGCTTTTCACATAATACAGCCACACCAGAAGCCAGGGCTTGCATGGTATTTTCAAAATGTCTGGTATGGGGAGTTGCGATATATACTATATCTATTTCCTTGGAAGTAAACAAAGACTGGTAGTCTCCAAATGCATGACTTGCTCCATGTTGGGCTGCAAAATCGTTTGCTTTTTCCTGGCTACGGGAAGCTACAGCGGTAAGCTGTGCGTTTGGAACAAGACTTAGATCCTGAGCAAATTTGTGCGCAATTTTACCCAGACCAATGATTCCCCATCGAACAGGGGAAGGTGAAGAAGATTCAGCTGTTTTCAAATGATAAGGGATTCAATGAAAGGCATTAACCGCCTCCCATTTCCTTTTTAAGCGTCTTGATCTGAGATTCCCATAACTGACGAGTATCTTTCTCTTCATCGGAATCACAGAAATCAGTTATTTCAAGAATGGTCTCATCTGTAATCGGAGATTTTGAAATTCGGAACTCCAAAAACTCGTCTTCATCATCAGCTTCTAACCATTTGAACCGAATTCTTTCTTCTTCAATATCATCTATCATCTCTGCTACCTCGTCAGCTCCGCTCCATGAAAAAGTATAATACTCCCCCTGGATGTCCACTCCATCACTAAACCACCTAACTAAACACGCTGGTGTCGTCAGGAATTGGTAAAGGATAGTCGGGGAAGCCCGAAATAAAAATTCCATGTCAATGCGGACTCTTTCCATTCGATATCAATTTACGGGTTAAGGAGTTGCTTTAAGCTGTTTACATTCAGAGTATTGAATAATTACCTATGCTTCTGAACCTCAGCCCGCGCAATAAAAAGTAAAAAATTGAATTTTCCAAAATTTAAAAAATTATTTTAGGCACACCAGGCTCCCGGAGGTTAATTTGCAGCTAACTTTTTATTAAAAAATTTCAATGTACCAGTTACCACAATCCTTTTTTCTCGGTGAAAATGTGCAGGAAATCGCCAGGAATTTGCTGGGCAAAATCCTCCTGACGGAAATGGACGGTATTGCTACCGCATGCCGAATTGTTGAAACTGAAGCCTACGCTGCACCTTTGGACAAAGCAAGCCATGCGTATGGAATGCGGAGGACCAAACGGACCGAAACCATGTATTTAGAAGGAGGCCACAGTTATGTTTACCTTTGTTACGGTATCCATCATTTATTCAACATTGTAACTGGACCAGCAGAACTACCGCATGCTATCCTAATCAGAGGGGGTGAACCTATCTTGAATCAAGCACAAATGCTGGTAAGACGGAACAAGCAAAATATCACTCCTGCTTTGACTGCCGGCCCGGGTGCGTTATCCATGGCTTTGGGCATCAAAACAAATCATGATGGTTTGGCCCTGTTCGAAGACAGTTGTTTAATAAAAATAATGGAAGATGATTTCTCTGTTGAGAAAAAGGATATTAAAGCATTACCCAGAGTAGGGATAAATTATGCTGAAGAATTTGTAGAAAAACCCTGGAGGTATATCCTCCTGGGAAGTAAATGGGTAAGCAATAGGGACGGTTTAAAACAATAGACATAAGTTTATATTCAAACTAAAAAGTCTTCCTCCTCCAACACCCTGCCCTGATGACACCTGATTATTCTGCCTGGAAAATTCTCAAGTATTCTGTAATCATGAGTGGCGAAAATAACGGCGGCACCCGTCTCTTCTGACAAGCGTCTTAATAAAAGAAGAATTTCGTCTGAAGTCTCCGGATCTAAATTCCCTGTAGGTTCATCTGCAATAATCAGCGACGGAACATTTAATAGAGCCCTGGCAATAACCACCCTTTGTTGTTCACCACCCGATAACATGTGAGGCATTTTATCAGCCTTATCTGCCAGGCCAACCTTTGTCAGCACCTCAATCATCTTTTTTTGCATGGCATCTTTCTGTTTCCATTCCGTTGCTTTTAAAACGAAGAGCAAGTTCTCAGCAACATTTCTATCATACAACAAATTGAAATCCTGAAATACAATACCCAGCTTTTTCCGGAGGGCAGGAATTGATTTGCGGTCCAATTTGGCAAGATTAAATCCGGCAACAGTTCCTCGGCCATGCGAGAAAGGTAATGCTGCATAGAGTGTCTTCAAAAAAGATGATTTCCCACTACCGGTTTTCCCTATCAAATAACAAAATTCACCTTTGGTGATAGAAATATCCACCTGATCAAGTATCAAATTATTTCCCTGGTAAATTTTCGCGTCTTTTAATTCAACCACATTTTCCATAAATAATTCCTTTATCTTTGAATATATCTTTCTCCTCCCATTATACGCACTTTTTTAATTTTCAACCACCCAACCATATACCTCCGTAATTTATCAAGGCTTTTGGCTTTCATGTAATCAAAATGCCTTATGGGATGTTGAATGCAATATGCCGGTGATGATTTTAGGTTTTTAGTACGTGAATGAATTGTTCTAATACTTCCTTAAAACAATTCATTCCCATAATAATTCTACCACAAAATAAGACATAAAGTCTTAGCATTAAAGGGCAGTTTAATATCAATCCTTCTTCCCTGTCACATTACCTGAGAAAGCCCACATCTTATTCCAATTGCTGACACTTAAATTTGGCGGCGTATAAATAACTCAACGCAGTTATTAACGTTTTGGCATTATAATTGTAAATTTCTTATAATAATTATTCAAATTTATAATTGATTATAATACTTGTCAAAACGACTACAAGTTTAAGAATAAGAGTTAGGGTGAGTGTTTGTTCATAGTTTTTGTTTTTTATGCAAGCCCCCGAAGACATTTCGGGGGACTTTTTCAACCTCACCTGACTAAAGATAAGTGTTTGTTCATAGTGTTTGTTTTTTGTTTTGTCCCTGTCATGCTTTGGCAGGGTTTTTTTATTTTTGGGCAAAACCATTCACAACATGAACAGCGAACAACTAGCTGCAATGCGCCAGGCCTACGGCAATCAGGAATTTACACTTTCCTCATCCGATAGTAATCCCTTTCATCAATTTACCAAATGGTTTAAAGAAGCTATCGATGCACAATTGATGGAACCAAATGCAATGACCCTTTCCACAGCAACTGCTGATGGCAAACCCTCTGGGAGAATTGTCCTTTTAAAAGGTTTGGAAAATGAATCCTTCGTTTTTTTCACCAACTATAATAGTAGAAAAGGAAAAGAGATCGAAGAGAATCCAAAAGTTGCATTGACCTTTTGGTGGGATGGTTTACAGCGCCAGGTACGGATAGATGGCACTATAGAAAAAATAGCTCCGGAAGCGTCAACTGCCTATTTCCAATCGAGACCAAAAGGGAGCCAAATAGGTGCCTGGGCATCACCTCAAAGTGATCAAATCACCTCTCGGGATCAATTAACGGAAAGAGTAGTAGAATTGACGGAAAAGTATGCTACTGATGAGGTGCTTCCACGACCCGAACATTGGGGTGGCTATGCTGTAACTGCTGATGAAATTGAATTTTGGCAAGGTAGAGCCAATCGATTACACGACAGAATATTATACCTAAAGGAAAACAAACGTTGGGTAAAGATCAGACTGGCACCTTAAGGCGATTGATTTTATTCGTCCTCCTCCTCTTCCCCTTCTCCCGTAAGTACTCCCAGGTTGACAAGTGCTTTTTCTGATGCCGTTTGTTCAGCTGATTTTTTATTAAAATCGTCTGCTGTTGCCAGCTTTTTGCCATCAATCATCACTGCTACCTTGAAGCGGTCGCGTTTTTCATATTTGTAACGCGCCAGCAACTTGTAATTAACTGATTGCCCGTTCTTCTGGCACCATTCCAAAAGCTGACTCTTATAGTTGTCGTCGTAATGCTCCAATTCGTGGATATCGACATAATTCATCAATATCTTTTTAACCACATAACGACGAGTAGCGTCATATCCCTTTTCGAGATAAATAGCCCCTACCAATGCTTCCACCGCATTACCAAGCATAGAACGACTTAATCGGGTATTGTTGTGCTCGGACAAGATTACATCCAGCCCCATTTTATCACCCAACTTATTCAGTGATTTACGCTTCACGATTTTTGAACGCATCTTTGTAAGGAAACCTTCATCAGCATTTGGATACTTTTTGAAGAGGTATTCGCCTACAATTGAACCCAAAACGGCATCTCCCAGGTATTCCAGGCGCTCATTATTTTGCATAGCATAAGGAGCCTCATCCGATGAATTTGATCGATGAGAAAATGCTAGCTTAAAAATTGTAAGGTTGGCGGGGGTAAAACCCATTAAAGAGCTCAATCTCCTGGCCAGTTCCTTGTCTTTTGAAAAATACAGATTATAAATCCGTCTGACAATATTCACCACAAGCTATCCCACAAATTTTTTAAAGATCGCAGAGGAATTATGTCCGCCAAAACCAAAGGTATTACTCAAGGCTGCTGTAACCTCACGCTCCTGGGCTTCATTGAAAGTTAGATTTAACTTCGCATCAATTTCAGGATCGTCAGTAAAATGATTGATTGTTGGTGGAATAAATCCATGGTTAATAGATAAAATACAAGCGATAGCTTCAATGGCTCCGGCTGCTCCCAACAGGTGTCCGGTCATGGATTTTGTCGAGCTTATATTCAAATTATAAGCATGAGGACCGAAAACTTGTTTGATAGCCTTTGTTTCAGCTATATCGCCTAATGGTGTGCTCGTACCGTGCACGTTAACGTATTGAAGGTCTTCAGGATTTAATTTAGCATCTGCTAATGCCTCTCTCATCACATTGGTGGCACCGATACCCTCCGGGTGTGGTGCTGTTATGTGATAGGCATCAGCAGTAGCTCCGCATCCTACCACCTCCGCGTATATTTTTGCTCCACGCTTTTTAGCGTGTTCCAATTCTTCAAGAACAAGAACTCCTGCACCTTCGCCCAATACAAATCCATCACGATCTACATCAAAAGGTCTGGAGGCTGTTTTAAAATCATCATTTCGGGTAGACAAGGCTTTCATGGCGTTGAATCCTCCAACACCGGTTTTTGTTACGGCTGCTTCCGCACCACCGGTCACAATAACATCTGCCCTTCCTATCCTGATATAGTCGAATGCATTCATTAATGCATGCGTAGAAGTCGCACAAGCAGAAACAGTAGCATAATTCACACCCATGAAACCATGGTTGATTGAAATCTGTCCTGCAGCGATATCCGAAATCATTTTCGGAATCATAAATGGATTATACCTTGGCATACCGTTTCCGGTTGCAAATTCTTCAATCTCTTTTTCCAAAGATCGTAATCCACCAATACCAGATCCAACTATTACGCCAATTTTCAACGGATCGATTTCTTTAACTGAAATTCCGGCATCCGCGATAGCTTCATCGGCACTTATAATAGCGAAGACACTATATTCATCTAGTCTTCTTACCTCTTTTTTATCAATAAATTCTTCCACGTTGAGGCCTTCTACCTCACAGGCAAATTGAGTCTTGAAGTTAGTAGCATCAAATTTGGTAATAAGGTTTGCACCACTCTTACCATTTTGCAAGCCGTCCAAGTACTCCTTAACGTTGTTACCGATAGGCGTTACTGCTCCCATACCTGTTACAACCACCCTTCTCATATTAGTCGATTTTTATGAACGTAATGAAGAAAGTTTGAATTCCGATTTATTGAGGAACTGTATAATACAAATTCCTGATAAAACTAATATTAAATACCAATACCTAATTGTGAATTTGCCTTTGGGGAGTCGGTTTTAAAAGAAGATCTACCGAACTGGAAGGAAGGAAATCATCTCCAATTTGCTTTCTTCTGCCCGCATTGATCAAACCCGCTTTGGCAAAACTGAACGATTAGGATTAGAATGGAGATGTTGAAAAAGTATTACAACTTTTCAAAAACATACACCTGTTGAACCTAAAGAAGCCACAACTTACAATAAAGTAAAATTGTGGCTTCTTTCGGGTTATTTAGGCATTAGCCTGAGATTCAAGAAAACTTACAGCTTGGCCTACAGTTTGAATTTTTTCTGCTTCCTCATCAGGAATAGAAAGATCAAATTCTTTTTCAAACTCCATAATAAGCTCAACCGTATCAAGTGAATCTGCACCCAGGTCATTGGTGAAGTTTGCCTCAATGGTAACTTCTGATTCGTCAACACCTAATTTGTCAACGATGATTTGTTTTACACGATCTGCAATGTCTGACATAGTAAACTCGCTTTGTTAATAATTAATGCTGCGCAAAGAAAAACAGAACTGGTAGTATTACCAAAGTTTTTTCTGAAATTTTACTCCTCGTAAGCAGCGGATTCCCCATTATGACGAAATAATGACTACTGGTCACTATCTAACCATTCGTCCCTGTTATGGCATAAATATTGAAATTTTTAACGAAGCCGAAACAAAGCATTACTTTGCAGCGTTTCATTCACTTGTAAAAACAAGGTATTTTTCCAAAAACCTGAAATAAACAAATCCAGCTAAATGGCAGATTCCACACAGCAATCAGATGTAAAAGCAGTTGACGCACTAGCCCAATCATATGCTGAACTAAAAAGCGAAATTTCAAAAATAATTGTAGGTCAGGATGAGGTAGTAAAAGCAGTAATTATCTCTCTATTCAGCAACGGTCACTCCCTTTTGGTAGGTGTTCCGGGGCTGGCAAAGACACTTTTGGTAAGTACCATCGCAGAAGTCTTGGACCTCAATTTCAAACGTATCCAATTTACGCCTGACCTAATGCCTTCAGACATTACAGGTTCAGAAATTTTAGATGAGGCCCGCCATTTTAAATTTAATGAAGGCCCCTTGTTTTCCAATATCGTATTAGCAGATGAGATAAACCGTACGCCTCCTAAAACACAGGCTGCACTTTTGGAAGCCATGCAAGAGCGTTCGGTAACCGTTGCCGGTCAAAAACATAATCTGCCTAATCCATTTTTTGTATTGGCCACACAAAACCCAATCGAACAAGAAGGTACATATC
>JAGQWW010000130.1 GCA_020436955.1 Saprospiraceae bacterium
ATCCATAATTTCAATTGGGCTAAGGAGTCTTGCAGGATCGTTGGGATTCCGGCAATTCTAACTGCTTGCTGTTGCCTCAATACTTTTTTCAATCGGTTTCCTCTAGCCTTATCTGCTAATTGCAGTACTTGCTGAAAAAAATATTCATTTCCCGAATCCTTTCCCAGTTCAAAGGCCGCTTTAACGGCTGCTGCATAAATATTCTGACTGGAATCATCCAGATACCTGGCAGACTCATTTGAAGCATAACCTTTTCGAATTGCTTCCAACAGTTCCACCGCTAAATCCAACGCCTTCCATTGGTTTTCTTTTTCTTTTGGATTGCTACCTAATTGGCCTGCATACCCTTCCAGGAGTTGAACCACCAATTCCTTTTCCTGGAATGAATTGAATGCACCCCTAGCTCCTTTCGAAAAAAAGTCCTTTGTTCCTGCTATGCTTTCCAATTGCCTTTCAAAAACCGATTTTGCTTCGCCTATACGGCCAAGACTATCTAATATTTCAGCTTTTAAAAGTTGGGTTTTTACCTTTTTATGAAAAGGGAAATAAGTGGCTTCTTCCTCTAATTTTTCGACTTTTTTAATAATATCGAGGGCAAGTTGAGGCTTGCTATTTTCAAGGTAAATTTGGGCCAGATTGAAATACCCGGCTATGTGGTAAGGATTGGATTCCTCCACCAACGTTTTTTCTGTCTCTAAAGACTCGAGATGGAGTTGTATTGCTTCTTCATACCTTCCGGCATCAGCCAACACATTTGCCAATTCACCTTTAGCACTGGTGATGTTCAGATTTTTTGAAGGAAAGGTCTCTTTTAAAATGGCCAGATTTTCTTCAAGATAAGGTACTGCTTCCCGGGATTGCCCCATTTCTGTAAGGACCGTACCGATATTCATATAATACTTAGCTACACTCGGATGACGGGGAGGATAGTTTTCCAATTTTATCTCCAGGGCCTTTTTAGCATAAATCAGCGCGCGCTCCAAATCACCCATTTTGCGATAAACGATCCCCAGGTTGTTGTAGATCCGGTTAAAATCAACAGCGTTAGGCTCAGATACTTTTTTTTTATTTTTCAACGCTTCCAGCATCACATCTTCTGCATCAAAAAAGTAACCCGCTTTGTAATAATCCAGCCCCATATTCATCAAGGTATTGGCAGCATCCCTGCTAATACTTCCATGCAAAGCCGTATCGATTGCATACACCTTTTCTAAATCTCGAATGGATTGCAAAGGTTTGTACATTTTGGAGTAGGCCCAGGAACGGCCATCATATGCATCCCTAAGCAGAGCAGTGTCAATCGGATGTTGGGTTGAAACTGCTGCAACTGCTTTTTGATACCATCCCATCGCTGCAACATAATCCCGCATTTCAATATTGACTTCACCCAGGGCCATTGCCAATTCAATTTCAAGGGTAGTATCCTTTTGATTGGATTGTTGAAAGGAAGCCATAGCTTTTGCCAACAAGCCTCCGGCTGCTTCATAATAACCTGCGTTTAGGCTATCAAGACCTTTATTCAACAGCAAACGAGCTTCAGACTGACCCTCCTGACCTGATCCTTTTCCAATGATGGAAAGGACCAGGCAAAAGGTTATGATTAATCTATTGATCATAGGTCTTAGGGTCTGTTACAGTGGAAATGGTCCGTAGTGTTTGATTCCGGTTCCTTCCAGGTTACCCAGGATGGAATATTCGGTACCTGCTTCACTAAATAACACATAATATTTGTCATTGCCAATATACATTCCTATTGCAGCTCCTACATCATCAACCTGAGGACCACTTCCGCCACCAAATCCGGAAGAATTGTACACGGAGGAAAAGTTTTGCGGGTTATTAGCATAGGAGCAGTACTTGTCTCCTCCTTTATTAAAAAAGTATCTACTACTCGGTCCGTCAGCATTTTTCCAGTTAAAAGCCAACGCTCCTACTCCACTTGCATTGAAAGGACATCTTCCACCATGAATCTGGGTTACATCGCTTGGTGTGTTCGACCATCCGCCATCATTAAACATATAGGCATATCGCGTTCCTGTCTCATCGAAAGCCATAATGGTAATTTGATCATTCGGGCCTTGTTGATTTCCTTCAATATTGCACGCAGCTCCTATTTTGGTAAAAGGACAGCTACCATCACCTAGGCTACTAGTTGGGTAAGGTCCTTCCAAAGAGCCTACATTACTGATCATGTATTCATCACCTTCTTTATTAAAAAGATAAACTTCGGTGCCTCTCGTTGCAAAGGCTGCGCCTACCGGACCAAAAGATTCTGCCAAACCATACCAATGCTTGGAAAATGCAGGAGCCAAATCAATCTTGGTAGGCACACATTTGGTTACATCATATTTGGTAGCCAATTGCACATTCACGATTTGATTGTCATAAACACTTCTTACGGTGTAGGAAATGGGTTTTCCGGTGCGTATATCTGTACTTTCAGCTAATAAAGACCGAAGAGAAGACAAATTAGTCACACCTACTGTCAACAAGGTTGTGCTGGCATCGCCACCAAAAGCATACACTTTGATCTTTAGATTTTTCAGGCTTTGGAAATAGTTCACATCTACATCTGCTTCCACTTTTGTGGTCACTCCGTTAAAGGAACCTTCCAGTGCAGCATCGATCTCGGTTGAAGAAGAGGTGGATTCAATCAACATGTAATAAATGCGGCCATAGGTTACATCTGAGATATATGCCGCCGGATTACCGGGCCCGACATATTTTGTTAAATCTTCCGGTCTTACATCCGAAGCAAAGATATCGTCAAGGGAAGTCGGAATATCATAACTCATGGTGTAATACGACTGATTCAATTGTACAAAATAGCGATTGTAAGATTTGTCACTACTAAAGCTAAGGTTGGCTTCAAGGTCGGTAAATGCACTTTCAACCTGAACTCCTAACTTCAAAGCAAATTCTTCTCTGCTTTGTACACGGTCATAGGTCAAACTGAAATTTGCCGGTACAACGCCCGTACTGGTATTGATGATATTGTTGATGGCTGTAGAAACGCTGGATTTACTTATTTCATTTACTGCAAAAGAAGCCTGGATATTCCCGTCAGCCACATCGGTTGAAATGGTACCACCTGCTCGTCCGACACTAATAATTTTTGGGGTTGCATTGAGCAGGCTGGCACCCTGTAGGAGATTGCCGGGATAAATAACACTGGCATTCGGTGAAAAAAGCGGGAATCCATTTCTACCACCTCCTTTCGCTAAAATATCTTTGGTTTCTGTGGTACACTTCCAGGTCTCTCCATTTATCTCTGAAGTTTCAGAACTTGAGCTTACGGTAGTTTCAGATTCTGTTGGTTCTTCAAAAGCACCTCCAAAAGCAATGGCCTGATCAAAAGTCTCCGGCTTAAACATTTCGTCTTTTTTACATGCTGCCACAAAAAGGATTAGACTCAAAAGGATAGCTAAGGTTCTAAGGTTTGCGATTTTCATTGTATTCGATTTAACTTGGATAAATAGATTAATCACCCCCTTATATCCTTCCCTCGGAAAAGGTTACCCTAGGTTTTTATTTTTTTTTAAAACGCTTCAAAAAAGTAAAAGACTGGTTCGCGAAAACAGGGATTTACATTCCATTGCATAAATTTCATTTGATAAAACAACTTCTCGCTCCCGGCCTTATCCCTTTTAGCACAATAGGCTGGGAAAAACCGTAAAGCTTGAATCCTTGTATGAGCAAATACCATCCTGGCAGGAAACTCAATGCTAAGTAATCGCTAGAACCAATTGCTACCTTCTATCAAAAATGCGAGTTTGGAGGCATGTAGGTTTTTCTCTGCATATTGTGCGGGCTGGATGAAGCGGGCTGAAAAAGGGATACAGCCTTGACTTTTTGGTTACTTTTGGGTCAAGCCAAAAGTAACGTAAAGAACCGCTGGATGAAAAGTCTCAATTACCAAATAAGGATTCCCATTTTTTTTAAAATCCTCATTTTTCTTGCGGTTTTTAAGTTCATTAAACCCAAAAAAAATTACAGAAGGTGTTTGATTTTGAATATTTCCAATCTTTCATTTCTAATCTCTATTTTTATTAATCTTATTTTTTTTAAAACTTTTCAGGGTAACCTTTTTAACACTATTGCTATCTGTATATGATCAAGGCATTGAACACGGCAGATCAAATGGCTTTGGAGGCGCTAAAAACAGGTGCAACCTTAGCCATACAGAAACTGTACGACCAGCATTTGCCGGGTATCATTTTATGGATCAAAGAAAACTCAGGGTCGGAAAGCGATGCCAGAGATGTCTTTCAGGAAGCCATGGTGGCTTTGTTTAGAAAAGTCCAAAGGGAAGACATTGAATTGACCTGTCCATTAAAAAATTACATACGGGCTATTTGTAAAAATCTATGGCTGGCAAAAATTCGCAAACAGCGGAAAATGATAAGCCTGGACCCGGAAATGGAAGAAGATTTATTGGACAAAAGCATAGTGAAAGAGATGGAAAGCACAGAACAACGCAGCTTTTTTTACCGGCATTTTCAAAAACTAGGAGACAGTTGCCAACAAATATTGGCGCTCTTTTTTGAAAAAACGCCTTTACAGGAAATTGCTGACAAGCTGAGTACGAGTCTGGCTTACATCAAAAAAAGAAAATTTCAATGCAAGGAGCAATTGGTACAAAGTATCCAAAACGACCCGCATTTTGAAGAATTTAAAAGGTAATCATGAGGGAAGAACAATATGAAAAAATAGAAGCCTACCTGGAAGGCACCTTGAATGAAGAGGAGAAACTTGCATTCGAAAAGGAGATGTCAGAAGACCAGGCTTTAAAAAATGCGGTTGCCTTAGAAAAGGATCTCCAAACTTTTTTACCCGATACCGCCGAACTGGCATTTCGTCAAAATCTGGAGCAGGTCAATAAAAATTGGAAGAACAAGCAGGGAGGAAGCACCATATCCATGCGTTGGTTTTCCATTGCAGCAGGTATGTTATTGGTTTTTGGATTTAGTTTTTGGAAAACCATCTTTTCACCTGCTCCGCTAAATAATCAGGAACTTTTTGCAGCCCATTTTGAACCCTACCAAATGGTACTCAATACCCGTTCCGGCGGACAATTGGAAGGAGAAAACCAGTTGAAATTAAATGAAGCCCTGGAAGCTTATGCTGATAAAAATTACTCAAAAGCAGCCATCGCTTTCCAAAATTTAGCCGAAATCGAACCTGATAATGAATTGTATGAACTGTACAGCGGCCTCTCCCACCTTGCCGCAGGCCATGCCGATACTTCCATTGAAATATTAGAAGTCTTACAACGAAAATCTTCCCCCAGCCTCCGCGAACAAATCCAATGGTACCTGGGACTCGCATATTTAAAAAATGACCAAAAAGAGGAAGCCAAAAGAACACTTAGCAGCATTGATGAAGGGGAATATAGATATGAAGAAGCGAAGAAGGTTTTGGAGGATATGAGATAATGTGGGTGAATGGGGGAAATAGGGGAATGCCAAAAGTACGGGCCGGTCATGACCGGCCCGTACTTTTTGGCAGCGGCCAATTAGCAAAAAGGCTCCGGAGGAGGTGATAAAAACCACCTCCTTTGGAACAAGAAACTATGAATATCAATTTTAAAAAAATAAAGGCAAGTTGCGTTTCAGCTTTCAATAATACAGTCGACCACTACCCTTCTATTTCAAAACTGCTTTCGACTATAATCTCCACAAAAATAAAGAACACAGACCACCCAAGCGATGATCAGAATCACCTAAACCTTTTAGAATTGAGTAATACAAATAATTGATCATCAATTGTCATTCCTATGTAGCAAACGACACAACACGCACCACGCACTCCGCATCACGCATACCGCGCCCCGCATACCGCCCCCCGCCCTTCCCCATCTTAGTTATTTGTTGAAAACTTTAACGGCTCCCTTTTCTGAATGACCTTACTTTTCAAGTACCTTTACACGGAGCGTGAAAACGAAACCCAAACCCATATAACACTGTTATTTTTTCTACTCAAAATCCTCCAAAAGCGAATTTTGTATGCCGGATTTTTGTCACTTACATTGTCATACCCAGTATAGCCTGTTGGATGGTGCTTCCGAGATTGGCGCCATGATGGATAAGGCAAAGGCTGATGGCCAAAAGGCCGTTGCATTGACCGACCATGGGAATATGTTTGGTGCCTTTAAATTTGTGTCTGAAGCCAATAAAAGGGACATTAAACCTATCGTAGGATGTGAGTTTTATCTGGTAGAGGATAGACATGTACGTGCATTTTCGCGTGCTAAAGGTGAGGGAGATAATCGTTACCACCAGTTATTGCTGGCTAAAAACAAAAAAGGGTATGAAAATCTTTCCAAACTGGCCTCCCTTGGATACATGGAAGGATTGTATGGTAAATACCCGCGTATTGACAAGGAACTGATCGAAAAATACCACGAAGGCATCATCGCCAGTAGCTGTTGTTTAGGAGCTGAAATTCCACAAACCATTTTAAAAGGGGATATAGAGAAAGCGGAGGAGCTGTTAAAATGGTGGCTCAATATTTTTGGAGACGATTATTACATAGAATTACAGCGTCACCGTGGACTTGAAAACATTGACGGACTGGGAGTAAGTCAGGAAGATATCAACCAGGTCTTGCTTGGTTTTGCCAAAAAACACAATGTGAAGGTTATTGCCACTAACGATTCGCATTATGTAAATGAAGAGGATGCTGATCCACATGACATCCTGCTTTGTATCAATACCAATAGCCAGATTGAAGATACCAATCGCTTTAAATTTCCAAGTAGTGATTTCTTTTTCAAGACCCAGGCCGAAATGGGGCAATTATTTGCCGATGTGCCTTTTGCCCTGGACACCACCATGGAG
>JAGQWW010000131.1 GCA_020436955.1 Saprospiraceae bacterium
TTGCTTTATCCGGGTCTGTAGAAACTTCTGACATTTATTATTTCGGCGACCAAAGGCAAGATTTAAAAAATCGTTTTGAATCCCTTAACCTGTTTGCAGAATGGGGAATATCTGACTCCCTTGATTTGGTATTCACCCTACCCTACATTAGAACCCCTAAATGTGATACCTGTATTGATTTTAATCAGGGCATCCAGGATGCTTCCTAATTTGCCAAATTCAGGCTTTTTAAAAAAGAAAAACCTGATGCCAGATTCAAACTTTTAGGAGCTTTAGGAGGAACGCTTCCTGTTTCCAATTACCAAACCGGAATTGAACGTCCCATTGGAATTGGGGCTACCGTATTGCAAGCGAAAGGAATTGCACAATACGAATGGTATTCCGGCCCCTTTGTACACCTCCAATCAGGAGTCGAGATGAGAATCAGTCCTGACTTTTTGCCCAGTATTACTGTATTACTGAGAGTAGGATATGCCGGAAAATACATTTTTGCAGAAGCCTGGTTTGAATATTTTCAGTCCATCAATTCAGGAGTTGACCAAACAGTAATGGCAGGGAATGGTAGTTCGTGGCAGAAAATTGGTGCTTCTGTGTATGTTCCCATTTTCCCGGCATTTGGGATTAGCCTTGGCACTGCACATATTATAAAAGGTAGTAATATCGGGCTTTCCAGCCGATATAGTCTGGCAGCAGTTTACCGATTTTTGGGTAGAAAATAGGCAATTTTGAATTTGTGGATTGAAATTCCTTGCTTACCTTTGCATAAATCTCAAGGACAATTTTTGTCCGCCCCTCACTATTTAAGTCTCACCGAACTAGTCTTTCTCACGAAAATGAACAAAAAAGGCTTAGGCCAAAAAAATAGGGTTCTTTGAACCCTGGGTAAGGATTTATTTTAAACAAAAACAAATACTATGAACAAGGTTACGCCTCTTTGGCGATGGATAGCCCTATCCATTGCCGCAACTTTTCTGTTGCCGTTCGGCCAGGCCTTTGCAAACTACTCCATGATGGACGACCCAGGTTGTCCCGGAAGAGTTTCCAACGGCTTGATTCTCCTCTACAATTTTTCGGAAAACAATGATGTAACAGTAAATGACATTTCCGGTTATGGAACTCCATTGACTGCACATATTGAAAATCCGAATAAAATCACCTGGATGCAGCCATGTGGTGTTAACATCACCGGCTCCAAAATTATCTCCAACTCAGGAGCTAATAAGGTGAGTTCGAGAATCAAACAAACCAATTCTATCACTGTAGAAACCTGGGTAAAAACCTCCAATGCATGGCAATACGGCCCTGCAAGGGTTATTACCATTTCTGAGAATACCTCTCTTAGAAATTTCACCCTGGGTCAACAGGACGATGATTGGGTAATCCGTTATAAAACCAATAACACTGATGGCAATGGTACTCCTGAGTCAAAAGCGGTTAATAAGGTAAAAACGGAATGGCAGCATGTGGTTTATACCCGTGCGTCCAACGGAAAAGAGCGAATTTACATCGACGGCGTCAAGGTTTATGAAGGCTATCGCTATGGTAACTCCAACAATTGGGGTGAACATTGCAAATTGGCCATCGGCGACGAAATGAGCAATGACCGTCAATGGAAAGGAATGGTTAACCTTGTAGCGGTTTACGACCGCGCCCTTACAGCTACTGAAATCAATCAAAACTATACTTTCGGTTCTTGCTGTTCAGCTAGCAATGGTGAAGTAAGTATCGAATGTCAGAACGATATCAATGTAACTGCTGCTGCAGGACAGTCTACCAAAACTGTAACCTTCAATGCACCGACAGCTACCACTACTTGTGAAATAAACTCTCAGCCTGATTGTAGTCAGGTATCAGAGAATCACAATGGTTTTATTTACATAGGAAAATTCGGAGATAGCAAATATTTCTGTGCAAACGGTGACAACTTCACCTATGCAGATGCATTGGCTGGAGCTGCCTCTATTGGCGGACATCTTGTCACCATCAATAGTCAGGAAGAAAATGACTTTGTTGCAAGCAAAGTGATGGCAGATTTTGCCTGGATCGGATTGAACGATATTGACACCGAAGGAACCTTTAAATGGGTAACCGGCGAAGACGCAACCTGGACTTACTGGAGCTCTAACGAACCAAATGATGAGGATCCTGCAGGAAATGGTGCTGATGGCGTTGTTCTTGAAAAGGCATGGGGAAAATGGTTTGACAGAGATGTAAACGGTAAATACGAGTACGTAGTTGAAATTCCATGTCCTGGCGGAAATCGTCCGGGAACTGTTACTGTTGAACAGACCGCAGGTCCGACAAGCGGATCAGCTTTCCCAATTGGAATGACTACTGTAGAATTCACAGCGACAGACGAGTGTGGAAATACAGCTTCTTGTACTTTCAAGGTAACGGTAGATCCTTCACCATGTGAAATAGATGCAGTATCAAGTGATGTTCTTTGTAATGACAATGGAACACCACAGAACCCTGCAGACGATACTTATACTTTCAAATTGAAAGTAACAAAATCAGGTTACTGTACTTCTACTCATTGGAATGGTGGAGGTTTAACAGGTGCATATGGTGCTTATGTAACATTCGGTCCTTACCCAATCAGTGGTGGTAATACAACTATCGTTGTAACCAATGCTGATGGTGCAAGCAAAACGTTTGTTGCCAATGCTCCAGCTCCATGTTCAGACGGACCTGAAATTTGTGTAGAACGCGAAGTAACAGATAACAAGCTTTGCAATAATACTAATGTATTGTACGGTCTTTGGGTCAATGCTGATATATCAGGCCACGGCTCACTTGACAAACATTACAAAGTAGTAAGTGGAACTTTAACTGAGTATGCTGATGGCACTGCATCTTTCACCGGTACATTTGCCAATCGTTCAAATGCTAATGTTAAATGGTACGCTACCATCAACTTTGGTGGCAGAACGACAACAGCTCCGACAGGAAGTCCTAAGACTTCTAATTGCTATGGCGGAAATGGAAGTGGTTTCTACTACTACGAGACTATTGCAGGTACATTAGTTGGAAAAGGTGACCTTACTGGTGCCAGAGTAAATGTTTCAAGAAGAGGACCTGCCTTCCAATTGGGAGTAGGTGCCAACTTGAACGAACATGATAAATTTGGTGGAAGCGGATGGTTGAACCTTGATGTGGTTAGCCAGCCAAATAGCGGATACATTAGTGGTTCAGGTGATGCGGATTTCAACTGGAATCTAAGCGGTCCTGACTATGCTTGTGTACCACCTACCAATGTTTGTAACCGTACAGTGTTGTTTGTTGTGGGTAGTACCTGGTTAGGTTCAGGTGACAAAGCAGTGAAAGAAAGACTGGAACACCTTGGTTACGATGTACATGTTCTGGATGATTCTGATTGTGGCAATTTTGATGCTTCCGGATTCGGAGTTATCCTGATATCTTCCACAGTTAGCTCTTCAAAAGTGGGTAACACCTACCGTGATAGTGAAGTTCCTGTAGTTTCTTACGAAGGATGGATCTTTGACGATATGAAGATGACCGGTTACACCAGCTACGACTTTGGTAAGTGGGGAACTTCTACCAAAATCAAGATTGTAAATCCTGGTCACCCGCTTGCAGCAGGATGTGATGGTACTATCGATGTGTACAACAGTGGTCAGAGTTACCATTGGGGTAAGCCAGGTAGCCATGCTATCAAAGTTGCAGAGTTTACTCATACCAATACCAAGTCTCCAATTTTTGCTTATGACAAAGGAGATGAGATGGTAGGTAAAAATGCACCTGCTCGTCGTGTAGGTTTCTGCCTTGACAATTATTCAGCACCTTACTTGAAAGATAAAGGTTGGAAATTGTTTGATGCAGCCATCCTTTGGGCATCAGCATGTGATCCGCTACCGGTTTCTTCAAGAGTACAGGACGTAACACAGTTTGATGCAAGCCTTTCTCAAGGTGTAGTAGACCTAAGCTGGGTGAACAACACTGGTTACAAAACTGAATACTTTACAGTAGAAAGATCTGTTGATGGTATCAACTTCGAACCACTTACAGAAGCACTTCCTCAGGACGAAACCGACAAAGCTCGTTTCTACCAGAAGAAGGATAACTTCCCATTAGCAGGATACAACTACTACAGATTAGTAAATCATTTCGTAGATGGTAACTTCGAAATCTCAGAGGTTAGAAGAGTACGCATCGACGATATCGAAGACTTCGGACTATTCCCTAACCCGGCTTCTGACCAGGTAAATGTTGCCTTGAAAGGTTATGAAGGCAAAGACATTACCATCCAGGTAGTTGACCAGTTAGGTAGATTGGTTACAGAAGAATACATTGATAATGCAACTGATGGTACTTATCAGATAAATATCAGCAGTGCGAGAAATGGCATTTATACCTTGTGGATTTTTGCTGAAAACAGCAAACCAGTAGGTAAGAAGCTGATTGTTACAAACACGTACTAAGTAAAATCTTTTAACCTAGTGGCAAGAGCCCCGGTGTATGCCGGGGCTCTTTTTATTTATATCGGTAAAATATTTTGTTTTTTAATATATAAAAATTATCTTTGTCCGCGTCAATTTGAAAAAAATTGGCAAATGGTTAGTAAGGCAAATTGAATACCAATTTTTAAAAAGTGCTTAATTTGTTTTGTAACCTTTCTTTCACCTTCCCGTTTTGGAAGGCCGGCAAACAAACATTCAGAACAAACTCCTTTTAGGAAAAGAAAACGGTTTTCACTTAACCGGGATACCAGTTATCCTATAATTGGAATAAAAAGATCTGGATGTAAGCATTTTTACTTTGTTTTTGTATGCTACTCATGCCCAAGTCGGCCTTTTAGTTTCCATGGTTAAGTCTTCCCCCCAAAACCGATCGTGCACGGTAACTGATGTTACCCAATAAGTTTGTATCCCATATTGACTCACTATAATCCCATGAGCATGCAAAAAAACTTTACTCAAAACGATCCATTTGTTAGCGCTTTGCCCTCAAAGAATCCCACTTTTGCCGGCAGCCGCACTATCCAGGAATGGTTTTTCTTATTGTTGTTGATTACCGTAGGAGCTATCGGCTTCTTTTATGTAATGAACAACAGTAATCCAAAAGCACAGGGCTTTTCAAAACCTGCTAAGACAGAGCAAATCACTAAAGCCGGATTTTTCGTAGGAAATTAAATCGGCGAAGAAATAATCCTAATCAAATGAAACCGGGCTACCATTTTTGGTGGCCCTTTTTCATTTAAGCACCCCGCAACCAATTGGTCTACCAAGCGTTAACCCACTCTTAACAAATATTGAAAAAACATTAGGAGCCTGATTGAACTTTTGAAAGCATATTTGTTGCTTTCTAACAGACCTTTAATAAATCCAAACTTTTTCGAATATTTGTGCAAACACTTAGCACCTTTTTATAAAATCAACATATATGACACTGGGTACCCTTGTTCTTTGGATTAGCATTGTCGCGCTTATTCTTACCGCCGTTATCGGACTGGTTTACAAAAGCCACAAAAGCTGGTTAATGACCTTCCTTCAAAACTTTACCGGCGTACTTTTCATCTTTTCCGGTTTTGTAAAAGCCATTGACCCACTGGGTACAGCTTTTAAAATGGAACAATACTTCGCTGAATTTGAAGGAACACTGAGTGCCACCTGGATGAGTTTTATCGCACCCATGTTTCCATGGTTGTCTGAGCACTCTGCCGTTTTCTCTGTCATCATGATTGTTTTTGAAATCATATTGGGTATCATGTTGCTGCTAGGAGCAAAACCAAAACTCACAGCCTGGTTATTCCTGTTGCTGGTGGTCTTTTTCACCATTTTGACCGGATTTACTTACCTAACCGGTTATGTTCCTAGTGGAGTAAACTTTTTTGAGTTCGGCAAATGGGGCCCTTATGTTGCCACAAACATGAAAGTAACCGACTGTGGCTGCTTTGGTGACTTCCTTGTATTGGAGCCCAAGGTTAGTTTTATGAAAGATGTGGTTTTGTTGTTGCCCGCGCTATTTTTTGTGTTCCGTCACAAGGACATGCATGAGTTATTTTCAAAAAGATTCAGAACTGCCTTGTTGTGGGTTATCACTTTCGGTATTACCCTTTTCTGTATGAACAACTTCGTATGGAACCTGCCTCCGGTTGATTTCCGTCCGTTTTATGTAGGTCAAAATATCAAAGAAACGAAGGAAGCAGAAATGGATGCCCAGGCAAATGTTGAAATCGTTGCCTACAAAATGACCAATAAAGCCTCCGGAGATGTAGTGGAAATTCCATTTGACCAATACATGAAGGAGTTTAAAAAATATCCAAAAGAAGAATGGGAACTTGAACAGGTAAAATCTGAGCCTGCCATCAAATCCACTAAAATCTCTGATTTTGAATTGAGTAACCTGGCAGGAGAAGACGCCACCGAAGAACTTTTAGGCAATCCGGAATACAACTTCCTAATCGTTTCGTATAAAATTCCATTTGAACTGGAGCAGGAAACCATCTCTGTGCAGGACACTATGTGGCGCATGGATACCACTGTAGTTGAAGGATTCAAAGATAGATTCTTGATCGAAAGGAATTTTGACTTATCTGAGCCTAGAGAAGAAACCGTAGACAAATACATTTTTGATAGTGAAATAATTGACCGTTACAGAGCGGTGGTGAATCCACTTATCGAAAAAGCAAAAGCAGGCAACGTTCAGGTAAATATAGCTTCTGCTTATGCTGCACCGAAGAAATTTGAAGACTTCAAGGCTGCTACCGGAACGGACGCTACTTTCTACACAGGTGACGATA
>JAGQWW010000132.1 GCA_020436955.1 Saprospiraceae bacterium
GTGGCTGATTGATTTTTTTTTGCAAATTTTTTCAGACAGTAAAAAAAACAAGCACTCTTCTTGTACAAATCACACAAAGCTAAATTACCTTTGCAATCAGAAAGTAATCTACTTTAAGAATAATTTGGTTTTATTTGGTTAGGGCTGAGGTGATGCATAGGCAGCATTACCTCAAAGAATTTAGGAACAGCTTCGCAATGCGGGGCTGTTTTTTTTATGCCTATGAAAGTTAAAAATCTTACTTTTGGCGAAATATCCTCCCAATTTTTGATACTTTTTAAAATCCTGCCGTCTAAAGTAGAAATTTTGATTTGGCTGGAATCTTACAGGGAGGTTGGAAATAATATTTTACCCAAACACAACAACTTTCCTTGGCTCCTGAAATACATAAAGGAATAGACGACGATCAGGCCATTAGCCTTTTCCTTGCATCCAGGGATAATGCTTATTTCGATATCCTATTTAAAAGGTATTCGGGGAAAGTATATGCCAAGTGTATTTCAATACTGAAAGACGAGGTATTGGCAGGGGATGCCACACAAGAAATTTTCACCAAGATCTTTTTAAACCTTTCCAAGTTTACGGGGAAATCTAAATTCTCCACCTGGTTATATTCAATTACTTATAACTATTGTATCGACCAGGTTAGAAAACAAAAAAAAGGACAAGGTTTGTTTTCTGATGAGATTGAGAATGCTCCTGATGTAGTCGAAGAAGTCCAGGATGAGGAACTTTTAACCATGGAAATTAACCGGTTAAAGGAGGTTCTCGACAATTTGCCGGAAGGGGATAAAGCTGTGCTGATAATGAAGTACAGTGAAGAAATGTCCATTATTGAAATCGCTGAAACCTTTCAGAAGTCTGAAAGTGCTATCAAAATGAAATTGATGCGAGCCAAACAGAAAGCGAAGCAGGTCTACGATGAACTGTATGGCTCCAATTAAAATATAAGAAACCCAAACACTTAAACTCATTAAAAACCCTCAAACAATTAGAACATGTAATTTTTCAAACCAATGACATGAGAACGAATAATTTTAAGCGGCTAATGGAGGAAGAGGAAGCGAAGTATGAATTGCCTCCACCGAAAATCACCAGGAATGTAGAGCAGACTACCGGTGTTTTTTCATTTGCTGCAAATATCATTGAGGTTTTTTTACCAAAAGTGTTGGATGTTTTTGTGGCAATGAGTGTAGGAGAAGATAAAAATGAAAAAAATCCTCCTTCCGGCAGATTTACTCCGGATCAAGGTTTCAAACACGGGCCCGGAGGTAAAGCAAACAAGCCTTAATTATTTTTCAACAACACCTAAGAACAAATACGATAAAACTATTGACACATGCCCGGAATGGAAATTCTAAATAAGCTATTAACAAACCTGGCCCTGGGATTGCCGAAGGTATTCATGGCAATCCTATTGTTTTTTGCTGGCTGGTTAATTGCCAAATTGATTTCTAAACTGCTAAAGAAATTACTGCAAAAAGTAGGGTTGGATACCCTGGGAGAAAAGTTGAATGAGATTGATCTTGTTAGAAATTCCAATTTCAATTTTCAACCCAGTTTGATCCTAGCGAGGATCGTTTATTACTTCCTTATCTTGATATTCCTGGTTGCAGCCACAGATGTTTTACAAATGGATGCGCTATCGCAGCTGGTATCCAGGATAATCAATTACATTCCACAATTAATAACTGCCATGGTATTGGTGGTTATCGGCTTGTTGTTGGCTGACCTGGTCCAAAAAGGGGTAAGGACAGCCACAGAATCCTTGGGTATCCCTTCAGGAAATATTATCAGCGGGTTTATATTTTGGTTTGTTTTTTTGACCGTTGGGGTTAGTGCATTATCGCAGGCCGGAATTGATACCGATTTTATCAAATCTAATTTGACAGTGGTTTTGGCTGGAGGCGTTTTAGCTTTTGCATTGGGTTACGGTTTGGCATCCAAAGAAATTGTCGGTAACTTTTTGGCAGCCTTTTATCATAAAAACAAAATTCAGATTGGCGACCATATTAAAATAGACGGAGTGAAGGGAGAAGTGGTGGAAATGGATCGTACATCCTTCACTCTTCAGACCGAAACCGGAAAAGTGGTCATGCCTTTAATGAAACTTTCGACAGAAAATATTGAAATTTTTTCAACACAATAACATAACTCACATTTGACCAACTATTTAAAAACTATGTACATGCTTAAAAAGATAACTTTTATGGCTTTGTTGTTGGCAGGATTTGGAGTCTTGCAAGCACAAACAATGGACGAGCTAAAGGAAGAAAAAGCTGCAAAAGAATCTCAGCTTTCTGAATTGCAAGGACAGGTAAATGCTTTGAAGGGAGAGGTGTTAGCAATAGATGCAAAGATTGATGGAATGACCCCCTGGAAGTTTGGAGCATTTGGAACTTTAGGACTTAATTTTTCACAGTTTAGTAACTGGTTTGGTGCGGGCAATCCCGATGCTTATAGCAGTACGCTTGGTTTTACCGGGAATGCATTTGCCAATCTTAATCAGGAAAAGTATTTCTGGAGAAATGCCGGTAATCTAAACATGTCATGGACCAAATTGGCAACCAATGAAGCAATGTTGGATTCTGCTAAATATGAAAATACAGCAGATGCGATCAACATCAGTTCTTTGTTTGGGTACAAATTTTCTCCAAAACTGGCAGCATCCACCCTGGCAGAATATCGTTCAACTATCGTTAATAATTTCAATAATCCAGGATTCCTTGATATTGGAGTTGGGGTTACCTGGACACCGGTTACCGATCTGGTAGTAGTTTTCCACCCATTGAACTACAATATTGTGTTTGCGGATGAAGGATTGAATTATGAATCATCTTTAGGATGTAAGGTAGTTGCAGATTATGCTAAAAAATTACCAATGGGTATCAATTGGAGATCCAACCTTTCAGCATTCATGAGCTATTCTGAATTTAACAATTATTCCAACTGGACCTGGGTAAACGGTTTCAGTGCTAATGTATGGAAAGGCCTGGGACTTGGTTTTGAATTAGGCTTGAGAAGCAATAAACAAGAAGCCTACAATGCAAAAGTCGCAGCAGATGGCTTAGATCCAGAAGTATTCACTATTGGTGATTTGGATTCAGGTGATAATCCACTCCAGACCTATTGGGTTTTAGGACTTACCTATAACCTATAAATTACAAGTTTTCTGCCTTGGCAGGAACGATAAAACCCGTCTTCATTTTTTTGAAGACGGGTTTTGTTTTTTCAAAATGGGCGAATCTTACTACCTTCACCACACACCCAAAATAACATTCGAATGTCAAATAAGAAGCTCTTTCTTTTGGATGGTCACGCTTTGGTTTATCGTGCCCATTATGCCTTTATCGCCCGACCTTTAATCAACTCAAAAGGATGGAACACCTCGGCTGTTGCCGGATTCACCCGAACATTGGTAGACCTGATAAATAATCAGCATCCTACGCATATTGCTGTTTCCTTCGACCTCTCGGGACCTACTTTTCGACATGAAATGTATGAGCCTTACAAAGCAAACCGTGAAGCTCAGCCTGAAGATATTACGTTTGCTTTACCCTATGTACATAAGTTGGTGGAAGCTTTTAAGATTCCGGTAGTTACCATGGAAGGCTATGAAGCAGATGATGTAATCGGAACCCTGGCAAAACAAGCTGAGAAGGAAGGATTTGATGTGTATATGGTTACGCCAGATAAGGATTATGCCCAGTTGGTTTCCGACCATATTTACATTTATAAGCCCGGAAGGCAGGGTAATGAAGTAGAAATAATGGGAAGAAAGGAAGTCTGTGAAAAGTGGGAAATTGAAAAAGTGGAGCAGGTGATCGATGTGTTGGGACTTCAAGGAGACAGTGTCGATAACATACCGGGTATACCGGGAATCGGACCAAAAACAGCAGTGAAATTATTGGCTGATTTTGAATCGGTTGAAGGTGTAATCGCAAATTCTGACAAACTGAAAGGAAAGCAAAAAGAAAGGGTAGAGGAGTTTGCAGAGCAGGCGATTTTATCAAAACAGTTGGCTACGATAGATATAAATGCGCCTGTGAAATTTGATGCCAAGCAATTTGAATTGGAGCCCTATGATCAGGAAGCACTGGAAGAACTATTTAAGGAACTTGAGTTCCGTACATTGGCTAAATCTATTTTAGGAAACCAGGATGCTCCAGCTGCTCCAGCTGCCAGTAATCATGGTTCACAAGGCAGTTTGTTTTCCGAATCTGAAGGAAAAGTTGACAGCAGTACTCCGGCAGCCCACTCCGTCGCTGACCACAATATTCATGATACTCCACATACGTACCAATTAGTTAGTTCTGAGGAAGAGATGAAAAATCTGGCAACGCTTCTAGCCAGCCAAAAGGAGTTCTGTTTTGACACCGAAACCACAGATATCGATGCAAATCTTGCAAAACTGGTAGGGATAGCTTTTTCAATAAAGGAACATGAAGCTTATTATGTGCCGGTACCTGCTGATGAAAAAGAGGTGAAGAAGATTTTGGATGTTTTTGGACCTATTCTGGAAAATGAAAACATTATTAAAATTGGTCAGAATATTAAATATGATGCACTGGTACTGAAATGGCATGGGATAGAGTTGAAAGGTGCTTTTAAAGATACGATGTTGTACCATTACCTGCTGGAGCCATCCTTGCGTCATAATATGGATTATTTGGCAGAAACATATTTGAAATACCAGCCTGTTTCTATCGAGACCCTTATCGGGAAAAGAGGTAAAAATCAGCTTTCCATGCGTGATGTTGATGTGGCACAAGTAGCTGAATATGCTGGTGAGGATGCGGATATAACCTTACAGTTGAAGAATTATTTTGAACCCTTACTTGAAAAAGAGGGTCTTTTGAACCTCTATGATACCATGGAAGGTCCACTGGTTAAGGTTCTGGTAGATTTGGAACATTCCGGAGTGAATCTGGATGTACCATTTTTGGAAGAATATTCTGTAGCCTTGGGTGAAAAAATTGATAAAATTGAAAAGGAGATTCACGAAGAAGCAGGCGTGAAATTCAATATTGCATCGCCCAAGCAAATTGGTGATATCCTTTTTGATAATATGAAAATTCCATACCGATGGAGGAAAACCAAAACAGGTCAATATAGTACGGATGAAGCAAAATTGTCAGAGCTGGCAGCAGAATATCCATTTGTTGAGAAGATACTTGAATACAGAAGCCTTACAAAATTGAAATCCACCTACGTGGATGCTTTGCCTAAAATGGTGAATCCGTATTCCAAACGCATTCACAGTTCCTTTAATCAGGCACTGGCTGCTACCGGGCGTTTGAGCAGCAATAATCCTAACCTTCAAAACATTCCCATCAGAACCGAAGAAGGAAGGGAGATCAGAAAAGCTTTTATTCCCAGAAATGATGATTACATTTTATTAGCAGCGGATTATTCTCAAATTGAATTGCGATTGATTGCTGAAATCAGTGGTGATGAAGCAATGTTGGAAGCTTTTGCATCGGGTCAGGATATTCACCGTGCAACTGCTGCCAGGGTTTATGGAGTGCCATTTGATGAGGTGACGAGTGACCAGCGTAGAAACGCAAAAACGGTGAATTTCTCTATTATTTATGGAGCGGGTGCTACAAACCTAAGCCAGCAATTGAATATTAAACGAAGTGAGGCTGGCGACCTTATCAAGCAATATTTTGCGCAATATCAGGGATTGAAGGGGTATATGGACAAAACTGTAGAAGATGCCCGAAAGCATGGTTATGTAAAAACCCTTTTGGGACGAAGAAGATACCTTAGAGATATCAATTCCAGAAATAACCTTGATAGAAGTAATGCCGAACGTGTAGCGATTAATACACCTATTCAAGGTTCCGCTGCGGACATGATTAAGTTGGCTATGATCAATATCCACAAGGCTTTGAAAGATGGCGGCTACAAAACCGAAATGATTTTGCAGGTGCATGATGAATTGGTGTTTGACGTCTACAAACCAGAGTTGGAAGAAGTTCGTCCAATGATTTTGGAATTGATGAAAAACGCCATTCCGGGTTTGAAGGTACCAATCCTTGTAGAGGCTGGAGTAGGTAAACATTGGTTGGAAGCGCATTAATATTTACGTATGAAAAAACTCCTTTTGTTGATGGTTTTGAGCTTGGGAACAGTGACAATTGCAATGGCTCAAAACGCTGATATTGAAAAAGTGAAATCACTCATGGCCCAACAGGAAGCAGATTGGAATGAGGGTGATATTGACGGGTTTATGGAAGTGTATTGGAAATCTGATAAGCTTCAATTTATCGGAGCCAATGGCATTACTTATGGATGGGATAACACCCTTGCTAATTACAAAAAAGGGTATCCCGATAAGGAAGCTATGGGCATTCTTCATTTTGAGATAAAAAACGTCGAAAAGCTATCCAAAAAGGTCATTATGCTAGCAGGCAGCTGGGAATTGGAAAAAGAAGGTCCTAATCCCGGAGGTCATTTTTTGTTGGTATGGAAAAAGATAAAGGGCCAGTGGCGGATAATTGCGGACCACACGAGTGTGAAAAGGGAAAAATAGGTGAAGGGGGAAATGGGATTTACGAAGTACGAGTGACGATTTACGAATTTTTAAAAGCGGAAGGTCAAGACTATGCCTTGACCTTCCGCTTTTTGATTTTTGAATTTCTTTTTTCAAAAATGAACCATCATTGAGCATTTGAATTCCCTTAAAAGCCAAAAGCCAAAAGCCAAAAGCCAAAAGCCAAAAGCCAAAAGCCAAAAGCCAAAAGCCAAAAGCCAAAA